>PLTJ01000059.1 GCA_003164455.1 Acetobacteraceae bacterium | reverse complement strand
GGAGCGCGGTCGACCTGGCCGCCGTTCTGGTGCCATGCCTGGGCCTCGCCGGCGCCGCCAGCGCCAGCGCCAGGCCAGCGCCGGGCGGCCGAGCTGCACACCACCGCGGCGATCGCCAACACCACCGGCGCCAGCACCGGCCGGAGCATGATGGACCTGGCCGCGATCCTTGCCCGGGCCTCGCCAGCACCAGCGGCGCCAGGTGGGCGAGCTGCACACCACCGCGGCGATCGCCGACACCACCGGCGCCAGCACCGGCCGGAGCGCGGTCGACCTGGCCGCCGTGCTGGTGTGCCCTGCCCGGCATCGCCGGCACCACCGGCACCAGCGCCAGGCCGGCATGGCCGGGGCTGGCGAAACGGCATCCAGAAACGGCAAAGCCCCGCCATCACTGACGGGGCTTCTACGGTTCCGGCGGGCTTGCCGTCGCCCGGGTGCCGGAACCGGCCTGCCTTGCGGCAGGTCTTCCAAGCCCGGCGCTGCCCGTAGGCAGCGGAGCGGGAGCTATTCGGCCGCGGTCAGAGTGGGCACCGCCCCGGCGGCCAGGTTCACCGTGGCGTTGAGCACTTCAAACCCCACCAGGCGGTGCGCGGCGTCGAAGTCCAGGACGATGCCCGGCGCCACTTCCTCGGACCCGTCCACCGGCGCGTCTGCGAGCCGCACATAGAGTGCGTCCGTCTCCTGGTCGTAATGCGTCTTCATGGCGCTGCCCCTCGATCGAAAAAGGCGGTGATGACCAGCATATCGGAACCCTGCGGGCGATGGACAACACGAATCACACGCCCGCCCGCTTCCTCGATCCGCTTGAATGAACGCGTGAGGCCGGGTTGGCTCGGATCGGGGCCGGTGGCGTCCGGCGCCTGAAGGGTCCGCTCCACCCATTCGAGCGCCAAGCCACGCTCTTGGATCACGACACACGCATGCGCCGACAGGATCAATGCCACGCTCTACGCCTTCCGCACCCGCGCGCCCGGACGATTTGAGCGCGCCGGCCTTTTCGACGACAAGGCGCCCCCCAGCAGAGCCATCGCTTCGTCGAATGCGGACACCTTTGGCCGTACAGGCGGAACGGTCGGTATCGACGACGCATAAGGCGCTGATATCGGCTCGACGATCGGCGCGCAGGGGCATCGGACGGCTTCGATCAGATGGCGGATGGCACGATCATCAAACAGCACCCGGCGGCCCATGCGTAAGACAGGCGGCCTGTGGCGCGCGACGAGTAGGCGAAGCGTGCGCTCCGGCACCCGGAGCTCGGCGGCTGCCTCGGCGAAGGTGCGGAGATGCTCAGGCACCGGATGGCTTCCGCAGCCGCACGCCCGGGCCGCTGCCGTTCTCTTCGATGAACTCGACGCCGGCGGCCTCTAAAGTCGCACGGATTGCCTGGACGGTGCGCGGATAGAGGCTTTCACCACGCTCGAGTCGGGTGATTGTCGTGGGGGATACCTGCGCAGAATCAGCAAGCTCGCGAACGCCAAGCTGCAAAGCGGCGCGCGCCATTCGGCATTGAGATGGGCTCACTTTGTCACCCGGTAACAATCTCTCTTGACGGTCGGTTGAGAGATTGTCACAATCCGCGCAGCTTGTCACCCCATGACAAGCGGTCGGGCGCGATGTTGCGAGCATCCCGCCCGACCTGACCAACCCGAGCTGACAGGAGCTGCGGAAATGGCTTGTTCCCAGAATACCCGATCTTTGCCCATCGCGCGCCGGCTGTTGCTGGCCAGCGCCGGCTTGCTGGCCGCTGTGCCGGCCGCCGCCCTCGCTGCCGCAGTGCCGGCATGCCCGCCACACGCGGGCGCAGGCGGTGCGGCGGACTGCCCGGCGTCTGCCGTGGCATCGCCTGATGCCGGGCTGCTGGCGCTGGTGGCCGAGTGGGAGCCGCTGCGCGCCGAATATCTGGTGCTGAGCGCGGCAGACGGTGCCCGACCTGATGCCGAGTGGCAGCATGAGGCGCGCCGAAATGAACTGTTGGCGGCCACGGAACAGATCGAATCGGAACTCTGCGACATGCCGGCTCGCACGCTGCCGGGCATCATCGCCAAGGCCAAGGTGTTGCGCAGTTTCGTTCCGCTCGGCCTTGGTGATGACGGCCCCCCTGATTGGGCCAACACACAAACGTGGACCACTTGGACGCTGTGCAACGACTTGATGGCGCTGATCGATGTGCCGGCCGGTGGTGTGGCATGAACGCCAGGAAGAGCCCCGAGGCATCGGCCGAACCTCGCGAATTTGCGGCCATGATCGCCCTGTTGCGGCGCCGGGCGACCGTGGCGCCCGGCGAGATGGAACGGCATGGGGCGCCGACTTTGGATGATGATCTTCTGAACTTGTGCGGAGAGGTTATATTCAAGCATCGGGAAGTAACCAAGGCATGGGATACCATCCGCGAATTCAATTGCCGAACGGTCGGCATAGAATTCTTCTATTCGGAGGATGGACGGCAGCACTCCAAGGAATTATTTGCCGAACAGCGTCGTTTGGCGCGCGAGGAAGCTGTTTTGCTGCGCCGCGCGGCGAAGCTGCATGCGACCACGGCGGCCGGCATCTATGCCAAAGCGTTGATGGTGAGAGCATCGCGGACGGGCGCCGCGGTGTTGGCCATGTCGCTCGCGCAGGACCTGATCGGCAACAGGACCCTGCGGGCCGCCGTGTGGCCGGCAGAGGTTCTATGATGGCCGCCGCTGCTCTGGCGCTGGCTGCTGGCGGCGCTGGCCGGCGCGCCGGCCCTCCGGTGCCAGCAGCCGGCCTCCTGGCCCTGGCGGCCCTGCGCTGCCTCGGTACCGGCCGCGCCCATGCGGCCACGCCGGTCGCCGGCGGCATGTTCCGATTGCCGCGACTCGGCGCTTCCGGCTTGCTTGCAATCGGCGCGCCTAGCTTTGGCCAGCGAACGCGGGGACCTCACGCCCCGCCCGGCGCGCCGACCTTTCTTCACCGTGAGGGCGGACGTGAGGCCGCGCACATGGAATCACCACGAAGCGCACCGGCCGACTGGCGGCCGCTGCATCAAGCTTTGACCGCCTTCGCGCCCGCCGAGCTGCGCGAGGCCGCGCAAGTAGCGGCGCAGCATGTCCGGGCCGCCGGTGGCCCGCGGCCGGTGGAGCAGCAGATAGTCGAGCGGATGGACGATTTTGGATGCGTGGGACCAAGGCTCGCCGGCGCGTTGCAACGGGCCGAAGCCGAGGAATGGCAGGCGCTGGCCGTGATGCAGCACCACGTGCTTACCCTGCTGTCCGATGGCTGCCTTGAGGTGAGGGGGCAGAGCAGGAACGACCTGGGCGTGTGGTTCCTGTTGCCCGCCACGGCGTGGTCTGCGTCTGCGGTGAAACCGGATTGGTCGGCCGGCACGATTCGCGAGCGGGGCGGACAGCGGCGTGTTTGGACCAACTGCCAGGTGCGCGAGAGGCCGGCGGAGCAAGCCGAGGCGCCGCCTGTGCCTCAGCGGAAGTCGCGCTATTACAAGGACGACATGCCCCTGATAGCCGAGATGACAAAGCTTATTATGGAAGGCGTGCCGCCCTTCACCGCCGCGGGTCAGCTCGCGCCCCGCGCTGGGGGTCCGACGGACGATGACAGCAAAGTGCGCCGGCTTTTTGATCGCTGGAAGCTCGAAAACCCGGAATGCGCCACGGAGTTGGGACTGAAAATTACAAAGCTCAGCCGAACTCCGGGGACTCAGTGACGTTGGGTGTTTCTCTATTGCGCTCCCCGCCGCGTTGTGTCGCGGCATGTCAAGGGACGCAAAATGAAGACCACCAACAACCGGCCGCACACCGGCGCCGGTGCCGAGCGGCAGCAGAGCGGCAGCACCCCGCTGTCGACGACGGCAGTTGCCGGCCTGGACGATCCTGACGCCATCCTGACCGAAGCCGAGGCAGCGCAATGGCTGCGCCTGAGCGTTCGCACTTTGCAGCGCGGCCGGATCGCTGGTGATGGCCCGGAATACTTGCAGCTCGGCAAACGTCGCCTGGGCTACCGAGTTGGCACCCTGCGCGCGTGGATCAACAGCCGTCAGCGTGCCAGCACCAGCGCCGCCACGGTGGCTGCGCAGGAGGCGGCGCCATGAATGGCCACAAGAAACGGGTTCGGTTGCACACGACAGGCGCCGTGCTGGCCCTTGATCTTCAGCCCGTCGCCAGCGTGTCGTTGCACGCCCTAATCGGCCTGGGTGCGGTGCCTGATTGGATACCAATGGAGCTGAACGACCGGGCCTGGTGCGCGCTGGCCGCATGGCGACGGTTCGGCGCGGCGATCGCCAAGGTGCCTGGCTTGGTGGTGCTGCCGGTCCTGATGGCAGCCGACGATCTGGCCGCCGCACCGGCTGCCATGGCCAACGGCAGCGCCGCCGAGGCGGGAGGCGCAGCATGACCCGCGAGCGCGCGCTGTGGCACCCTTGGGGGCGGTGTCCAGTCCAATCAATGATAAATCTACTTTGCGGGCTTGGTGATCTGTTGCGGGAAGCCGATGCGGCGCGCGAATCCGGCAACCTCAAATCACCAGCAGCACGGTTTGTGGCCGCCCTTCCCGCCGACCTATTGGTCATCCTTCGCACGATCGCCGACGAAGCGGACGGTCTGACAGGAGAGTTGGCCACTTGGGATGGCCAGCTCAATCCGATTGATCCCGCGTGTCCGTTCCGCCTGGTTACACATTTCCTTCTAATCATGCAGGAGCTGCACGTCTTGGGCATCGCCGGCGGTGTGGTGTGCCGGGCTTTCTTCGATGCCGTGAAAGCCGACGCGCAAGCGCGGGACCTAGCCACGGCCGCACTGCTTGCCGGATCGGCGAAGCGTGAAAAAGACGGCCGAGTCGTCCTGCGCGTGGTTCCCGATAATGCATGACGCAGCCGACATTGCCCGCATGCTCGCTGGCCAGGCGCCCGCGCTGGTGGCCGAGCTGTTGGCCGCCGGCAAGCGTGAAAGCGGGGAATGGCGGGTGGGCTCGCTGGCCGGCGAGCCTGGCCGTAGCCTGGCCGTGCACCTGTATGGCGGCCGCGCTGGCGTGTGGTCTGACTTCGCCAGCGGCGATGCCGGCGACGGGCTCGACCTGGTGGCCGCGGTGCTCTACGGCAAAGACAAACGCGCAGCGCTGGCATGGGCGCGGCGCTGGTTGGGGCTCGGCGATGGTCCATCTCCGGCGCCGCAACGCCAGGCGCCGCCGCCCGCCCGGCCGGACGAAGCCAAGGCCGAGGCCGAGGCGCTCCGGGGCGCCGCGCGCCGCATGTTCCTGTCGGCTCAACCGTCGCTGTCCGGGACTCCGGCGGCGGCATATCTCGCGGCGCGCGGTATCGACCTGGCCGAGCTGGGCCGGCAACCGCGCAGCCTGCGCTACGCGCCGGAGCTGTGGAACCGAGAGAGTAACCGGCATTGGCCGGCACCAGGCCGACGCACCAGGTGGTCGAGAGCGGGGTCGACCTGGCCGCCATGCTGGTGCCCTACACGGCCTCGCCGGCGTCACCGCCGCCGGCACCAGGCCGACGCACCAGGTGGTCGAGAGCGTGGTCGACCTGGCCGCAGTACCGGTGTCCTGGCCAGCCTCGCCGGCGTCGCCAGCACCAAGTCGACGGCCAGGGGAGGGCGAGTTGGTGTGGTGAACCATGCTGCGCCGCCGCCTTCCTTCCTCCCCTACCATTATTAAGTGCACGTTCGTCCGCACGCGCGTCATGCAGCCTCGCCCCGAAGGGCGCATGCCGGGCGGTGGCGCTCTCGCCGTGAATGAGCGGGTCCTTCCTGGCGGTTTTTCAAGGCGGGTGTTTCGCGCCGCGACTTTTCGCTAGTGCGGGGTAGGGTGATTGCCGCAATTGCGTTGCATTGTATTAGCGCAACGCAATTGTATTATTAAGTAATAATTATGTATAGATTGGTCATGTTAAAATATTAGTTGGTTTACTTGAATTAGTGCTGCGGTGAGTTGCCTGCGCTCGCCGAGGTGGCCGAACGTGACCAGGCTGCGTCCCGCCGGCTGTTCCTCACTACCGCCGCGGGCCTCGTCCCTCGGCCGGCGCCGATCTGGTGGACGTTCGTGCACCCGCCAGCCTGCCGCACCAGCCCGTGCCGCTCTGCCGCGGCCGAGGCGGCCGAACGTGACCAGGCGCCCCGGCTGGGGCTGACTGACGATCCCGGACGATCCCTGACGACCTTGGCGTGTGCGAAACTTGAAGGCCGAAACTGCATCCCTGACGCGGCTGACGACCCTGACGCACCTTTACCTTTAGAAAGACAGATAGAACAGAGAGAGCGACAGAGGCCGACAGCCGGGGCGGGACAGGGGCAACGCTGTCCTGGCAGAGGGAAAAGCGCGTCAGGACCGTCAGCCGCGTCAGGACCCCGCGGTTTCCCTGAGGTTCGCTCTGACGATGCCGGACGCACCCTGACGCGCGAACGAAAGAGAACCGAGGCAGGGCAGGTCACCAGCACCGCCGCCAGGTCGACCTGGCCGACGATCGCCACGACGGTGTGCAGCTCGACCGCCTGGTGCCGCTGGTGCCGGCGATGTCGGGCCGGGTGCCCATGCTTTCGGCGAGGGGCTGACACGTCTAAGGTGATCCTGCGGAGTTGACGGGCGGGGCTGTCCGGGCGGCCTTGATGCCCCAGTGATGCCCGGGCGGCTGTCATGCCCGCGATCTAGGAGTGAGAATGTATAATAACTGACTGAAATATAACGATTTTTATGCGTAGCCTCCCCGATTGTCTGAAGGGACTGTATATATCCCACCATGACCGACGTTTCTCCCTCCGACCTGCGCGCCGAGATTGCCCGCCGGCGCACCTTCGCCATCATCTCCCACCCCGATGCGGGCAAAACCACGCTGACCGAGCGCCTGCTGCGCCTGGGCGGGGCGATCCAGCTCGCCGGCAACGTCCGCGCCAAGCGCGAGCAGCGCAAGACCCGCTCGGACTGGATGAGCATCGAGCGCGAGCGCGGCATTTCGGTGGTGACCAGCGTCATGACCTTCGAGCACGCGGGCTGCGTGTTCAACCTGCTGGACACGCCGGGCCACGAGGATTTCTCCGAGGACACCTACCGCACGCTGACCGCCGTCGATGCCGCGGTGATGGTGATCGACGCCGCCAAGGGCATCGAGGCGCGCACCCTCAAGCTGTTCGAGATCTGCCGCCTGCGCGACATTCCCATCCTCACCTTCGTCAACAAGATGGACCGCGACAGCCAGGACGTCTTTTCGCTGCTCGATGAGGTGTCTTCCTCGCTGGCGCTGGATTGCGCGCCGGTGACCTGGCCGGTTGGGAGGGGCGCCGATTTCGTCGGCACCTACGACCTGCGCCGGCGCGACTACCGGATGGCCCGCGACCTGCCGCAATCGGACCCGCGCTTCGCGGCGCTGGATGAGGAAATGCAACTGGTGCGCGCGGCGCTACCCGAATTCGAGGTGCCCGGCTTCATGGAGGGGTCGCTGACGCCGGTGTTCTTCGGCAGCGCGATGAAGGAGATCGGGGTGGCGGACCTGTTGGAGGGCCTGGCCGAATACGGCCCCCGCCCGCGCGCCCAGGCCGCCGACACCCGGCTCGTCGAGGCGACGGAGGAGCACCTGACCGCACTGGTGTTCAAGATCCAGGCGAACATGGACCCCCAACACCGCGACCGCATCGCTTTCGCCCGGGTCTGTTCGGGGCGGCTGGTGCGCGGCATGCGGCTGAAACAGGTGCGGACGGGCAAGCTGATCCCGCTGCACGCGCCGCAGTTCTTCTTCGCCCGCGATCGCGCCCTGGCCGAGGAGGCCTTCGCCGGCGACGTCGTCGGCATTCCCAACCACGGCACGCTCCGCATCGGCGACACGCTGAGCGAGAACGAGGACCTGAACTTCGTCGGCGTGCCCTATTTCGCTCCCGAAATCCTGCGCCGGGTGCGGCTGGACGACGCCATGAAGGCGAAGAAGCTGCGCCAGGCCCTGCGGGAACTGGCCGAGGAGGGGGTGGTGCAGTTGTTCCGCCCGCAGGACGGCAGCCCGCCGATGGTGGGCGTGGTCGGCACCCTGCAGCTCGACGTGTTGCAGGCGCGGCTGGCGGCGGAATACGGCATCAAGATCGGCTTCGAGCCGCCGCCGTTCCAACTCGCACGCTGGCTCACCGGCGAGCGCGCCCTGGTGGAGACGTTCGTTGCCGATCAGCGCAGCGCCATGGCCGACGATGTGGACGGCGACCCGGTGTTCCTGGCGACCTCGGCCTTCATGATGCGCCGCACGGTAGAGATGAACCCGAAGCTGGTATTCCGCGACATCAAGGACCACCGGGCGGAGCAGGCGGCGGCCTGAGCCCGGCGCCGTTCATCCCTAGACCGAATGGAGCAGACCGGCGGCGGGTGTCCAGGCGGTGCTGGTGAGCAGGCCGACCGAACTGGTCACGCTCGTCCCGTTCATCATCCATTCCACCGTTTGCCCGGTGCCGGCGTTGGTCCACAATATGTCCGACCTGCCGTCGCCGGTGTAGTCACCCACACCCGCCACCGTCCACGACGGATCAGACAACAGCGGCGTGCTGCTCTCAATCGTCCCGTTGTTCATCTGCCAGTCCACCACGCTGCCCGTGGCCGCGTCGCGCATCAGGATGTCGTCCGTCCCGTTGCCATAAAAGTCGCCAACCCCCGCCACCGTCCAGGCCGGGTTCTGCAACAGCATCGCACTGGTGATCGGCGTCGTGCCGCTCATCTCCCATTCCACGGTCTGCCCGGTGCCGGCGTTGCTCCACAGGATGTCGGTGTCGCCGTCGCCGTTGAAGTC
>PLTJ01000034.1 GCA_003164455.1 Acetobacteraceae bacterium | reverse complement strand
CCGGAATGCCGGCCTGCAGCACCGCTTCCGCGGCGGCCAGACGCTCGGATGCCGAGAAGGACGGGCCTTCGCCGGTGGTGCCGAACAACGCCAGCCCGTCGCAGTTGTTGGCGAGCAGCCACTGACAGTGCTTGACCAGGGCGTCGCGATCGACCGCGCCGGCGGGGTCGAGCGGGGTGGCAACGGCGACCCACAGGCCGCTAATGACGTCGTTCATGATTTCTCTCCTGCTGGCGCCAACTTCGCACTCCAGGCGGCGCAGGTGAAGGGTGTTCCCGGCCCTGCCCCGCGCTAAGATGGCATGACAGGAGAGAAATCATGCTTATCGGAATCGATTCGCTGCTCACGCCGGACCTGCTGCACGCGCTGGCCTCGATGGGTCACGGCGACACCATCGCGCTGGTGGATGCCAACTACCCCGCCACCCGCAGCCGCCGCCTGGTGCGCCTGCCCGGGGTCAGCGTCGCCACCGCCCTCAACGCCGTGCTATCCGTGGTGCCGCTCGACACTGCCGTGGCGGCGCCGGCGCAGGTCATGCTGCCCGCGGATGGCGCGATCCCCGAGGCGGTGGCCGAGATGAACGTCGTGCTGGCCGGGCGCGGCGCCGCCCCCGCGGCCGGGCTGGGGCGGCACGAATTCTATGCCGCGGCCGAGCAGGCCTATGCCGTGGTCGCCACCGGCGAACGCCGCCGCTTCGGCAACGTCCTGCTCACCAAGGGCGTCGTCTCGCCGGAAGCCGCGCCCTGAGAGGCAGCCGGCGGCCAGCGGTTCAGCGGGCAGCCCCGCGAGCCGTCTGACGGGGGCGCCGCACCGGCCGGGCAGCGGGAAGGACTTCATCCTCACTGAGTTCGGCCAGCAGTTCGCGCGCCCGCTGCCGCGCCGCGGCGAGCGCTCTCACCCCCGCCGGCGTCGCGCGGTAGAGGCGCCGGCGAACCCGCCCAACCCGGACCTGCTCGGAAACCAGCAGCCCCCGTTCCTCCATGCCGTGCAGCACCGGATAAAGCGTGCCCGCGCTGAGCCGGTAGCCGCGCCGCACCAGTTCCTGGATCATGGCGAGGCCGTAGATCGGCTCGCGCGCCGCGTGGCGCAGCACGTGCAGGCGAATCAGTCCGCCGAACAGGAAAGTCTCGTCCATAAGCGCCTGCGACCGCGCGCACCGCGTCGTCAGGCCCACGCCCGATACGACCGATCCCGCGCGTACTATTACGACTCCAAAAAGACGCCGGCCGCATTGACCCAAATCAAAGGGTAGCGCTAGCAAACTTCGATATCGTTCTTTCCGTTGCATGTGGATTCGGTGTCGTGTTTCTTTGGCCCCCGCGCTGGCTTAGATGAGCGTCGCGGCACAGGAGGAATGCGCATGTGACCCGCCGCGTGGACACCGACCTGCTGGTTACGCGCGGCAATGCGGCGCTGGCCGCCGGCGAGGCAGGCATCGCCGCCGATTGCTACCGCGCCGCGCTCGCCGCCTCGCCCGACCACCCCGCGCTGCTCTACAACCTCGGCAACGCGCTGCGGGCCGGCGGCGACGTCGCGGGCGCCGAGGCGGCCTTGCGCCGCTCGCTCGCCCTGCTGCCCGACCAGCCCGCCGCGCATAACAACCTGGGCAACCTGTTGCGTGCCGCGGGGCGCCCCGCCGAGGCGCTGGAGGCCTATCGCCACGCGCTGTATCTCACGCCGACGGATGGCCAGGTGCGCGGTAACCTGGGAACCGCGCTGCTGGACCTGCACCGGCCACAGGAGGCCGAGGTGTGGCTCGCCCAGGCGGTGGCCGCCGACCCTTCCGACGCGCAGTGCCGGCTGAACCTCGGCGCCGCCCTGATGCTGTTGCGCGATCCCGCCGCGGCGCTCGCGCAGTACTGTCAGGCCCGCGTGCTCGCCCCCGACATGTCCGACGCCGTCCTGGGCGAGGGCATCGCGCGGATCACCCTCGGCGACTGGATCGCCGGCTGGGAAGCCTACGAGGCCCGGCTGCGCGACCCCCGTCTTCGTCTGCATGCGACGGACACGCTGGGGCCGCGCTGGCACGGGCCGGAACCCATCCGGGGCCGCACTCTGCTGCTGCTTTCCGAACAGGGATACGGCGATACGCTGCAATTCTGCCGCTACATCCCGCTGCTGCACCGGCGCGGCGCCCGCGTGGTGCTGCGGGTGCCGCAGCCGCTCCTGACGGTGCTGCGCGGCCTCGCCGACACCATCGCGGGTCCCGGCGATGGGCTGCCGCGGTTCGATGCCTGGTGTCCGTTGATGAGCCTGCCGCGCGCCTTTGCCACCACGCCAGAGACCGTTCCCGCCGCCGCCACCCTCGCCGCCGACCCCGCCGGCCAGCGGGTCTGGCGCCGCCGGCTCGGCCCGCGCCGGGGGCTGCGGGTCGGACTGGCCTGGGCCGGCAATGCCGACCACCCGCTCGATGCGCTGCGTTCGCTGCCACAGGACGCCCTGACGCCGCTGCTCGACGTGCCCGGCATCGAGGGGCATGCCCTGCAACCGGATGCGCGGCCGGCGGACGCGCGCATCCGCGCCCACCCCGATATCGCCGATTTCGCCGACGCCGCCGCGCTGGCCGGCCTGATGGACGTGGTGATCTCGGTCGATACCGCGATTGCCCATCTGGCCGCGACGCTGGGCAAGCGGGTGTGGATTCTACTTCCCTACGCCGCCGATTTCCGGTGGCTGCTGGACCGCACCGATACGCCCTGGTACCCCTCGGCGCGGCTGTTCCGCCAGGCGCGTCCGCGCGATTGGGTCGGGGTGGTGAACGCGGCGGCCCTGGCGCTGCGCGACCTTGTCCGATCCGAATCCCCGCGGCACCGGGCCGGCCGGTGAGGCAAGCGATGACCGACTCCCACGTGACCGATGCCCGGATCGCCGAACTGCGCCAGTGGCTTGCCGCCCGGCCCGGCGATGCCACGGCGCAGTTCAACCTGGGCTGCGCCTGGCTGGCGGCCGACCGCTGGGCCGACGCCATGGCCGCCTTTCAGGCCGCGCTGACGCTGCGCCCGGATTATGCCGCGGCGCTGAACAACATCGGCAGCGTCCTGCGCCAACAGGGCCAGCCCGCCCAGGCGCTGGACTACTACCGCCGCGCCGCCGTCCTGCGGCCCGATCTGCCGGGCGTGCACAACAATATCGGCTCGGCCCTGCTGGCGCTCGGCCGTGCCGACGCGGCGCTGGCGCCCCTGCGCACGGCGGTCCGGCTGGCCCCCGACAACGCGGAAGCCTGCAACAACCTCGGCGGTGCGCTGCTGGCCCTCGACCAGGCGCCGGAGGCGACCGGCTGGTTCCGCCTCGCGGTCAGGCACGACCCGGGACATAACCAGGCCCGCTTCGGCCTGGCGCTGGCGCTGCTGGCCCAGGGCCAGTTCCGCGAGGGCTGGGAGGCATACGATCAGCGCTGGCTCGACCCCGCCTTCACCGGCGACGAGCGCCGCTTCGAGCAACCGGCCTGGCGCGGCGAGGCGGCGGTGGCGGGACGCACGATCCTGCTGCACGCCGAGCAGGGGCTGGGCGACACGCTGCAATTCGTCCGCTATGCGCCCCTGCTGCGCGCCCGCGGCGCCCGCGTCATCCTGCAAGTGCAGGCGCCGTTGATGGCGTTGCTGGCCGGGTTGGCCGATGCGGTCAGTGAACGCGGCAAGGAGCCGCCGGCGTTCGACCTGCGCTGCCCGCTGCTCAGCCTGCCGCGCGCCTTCGCCACCGGGCTGGACAGCATCCCGGCCGACATTCCCTATCTGCACGCCCCGCCCGGGCACTTATCCGTCTGGTCGGCGCGGCTGGGCGAGCGGACACGCCGACGTATCGGCATCGCCGTCTCGGGCGACGCCTCCCATCCCGAAGATGACCAGCGCTCCATCCCGGCGGCGGCATTCCTCACCGCCTTCGCCGGCATCGATGCCGAGTTGCACGTGCTCCAGAAGCAAATCCGGGACGCCGACGCCCCGGCACTCGCGCCGTTGCACCGGCACGATGCGCTGATCGAGGATTTCCGCGACACCGCCGCGCTGACCGCGTTGATGGACCTGGTGGTGACGGTCGATACCGCGCCGGCACACCTGGCCGGCGCACTGGGCGTGCCGGTCTGGGTGTTGCTGCAACACGGCGCCGATTTCCGCTGGCTGCGCGAGCGCACGGACAGCCCGTGGTACCCGACCGCCCGACTGTTCCGCCAGCCCGGCTACGGCGACTGGGCCGCTGTCCTGGCGCAGGTCAACGCCGCCTTGCGCACCGGCTAAACCGAGCCGCCGTCCACGATCCAGTTCTGTGCCGTGCACATCCGCGAATCGTCGGCCGCCAGCCACAGCACCATGCGGGCGAGGTCGGGTGGATACAGCATCTGCTTCAGGCACTGTGCTTGCAGTCTTTCGGCCTGGCGTTCCGGTGTCAGCCACAGCGCCAACTGCCGCTCGGTGGCGATCCAACCCGGCAGGACGCAGTTCACCCGGATGTTGTCGGGTCCGAGGTCGCGGGCGAAGCTGCGTGTCATGCCCTCGATGGCGGCCTTGCTGGTGGTGTACCCCGGCATGTTGCCGCTCCGTTCGCGCCACGAAAGCGAGCCGAAATTGATGATCGACCCGCCGCCCTGGGCCTGCATCATCGGCGCGATCGCCTGGATGGCGAAGAACTGGTGCCGCAGGTTCACGGCCAGCCGGTCCTGCCAGTATGCCACCGTCATGTCCTGCCAGGCATGGCGCTCGTCGTGGGCGGCGTTGTTGACCAGCACGGAGAATGGCGCGACGGCGCGCGCCGCCCCGGCAATCGCGGCCTGCAGCGCGGGGATGTCGCGCAGGTCGCAATGGGCGTAGTGCGGCACCGGATGTCCGGTCGCTGCGATGCGCGCGCACAGCGCCTGGGCCGGCTGGTCCTTGATATCGACGAAGGCGACGCGGGCACCCTGAGCGGCGAAGTGTTCGACCATCGCTTCCCCGATGCCGCTTGCCCCCCCGGTGATGAACACGGCCCGCCCGCGCAGGCTCGGATAGATGGCGTCTTCGGCGTTCATGCGGCAACCTCGCTTTGCATCCCGATCCAGTCCAACAGCCCAGTCCAACAGCAACGTGTCCGTGCGGACATGCGGGGGGATACTCTCGTTACCCGGGCGTGACCGTCCCTCCCCGCTCTGCCAGGTAACGCCGCCCGCCTCACGCCCGGCCGTAGATGTCCTCCAGCCGCTCGATGTCGTTCTCGTCGAGCGTCGCGCCGGTCTGCACCTCGATGAACACCACCTCCTCGCTGCCGCGGTTCTCCACCCGGTGGATCTGCCCGACGGCGATATGCACCGTGCCGCCGGGCGCCAGCTCGAACTGCGCCGCATCCAGCGTCACCAGCGCCGTCCCGGCGACCACCACCCACTGCTCCGCCCGTCCGCGGTGGCGCTGCAACGACAGCCGCCCGCCCGGCTTCACCTCGATCCGCTTGACCGCGTAGCCCACCCCCGCCGCCAACACGGTCCAGCGCCCCCAGGGACGCTGGTCGGTATCGCCAACCGCATATCCCGCCATGGCCGTGTTCCCCTTCCCGACCCGGCCATGATTGGCCGGAATGGCAATCCCGGCTACTGGCATGGGCCAACTAAAACGTTTCGAATGATTGCTCCTGGGGGAAGGAAGGATTTACCCCGGCAACACCGCGGCCAGCTTGGCCAGCAGCGCCGCCGCCCGGATCGGTTTGGCCAGATAGTCGTCCATGCCGGCCTCCAGGTAGTATTCCCTTGCCCCCGTCATCGCGTCGGCGGTCAGCGCCACCACCGGCACCCGGCCGCGCGGCGGCGGCAGGGCGCGGATTTGCCGGGTCGCCTCGATGCCGTCCAGCACCGGCATCTGCACGTCCATCAGCACGATATCGAAATCCTCCGTCCGCGCCGCGTCCACCGCTTCCACCCCGTTGCCGACCACCCGCACCGTGTGTCCGGCCTTGCGCAGCATGGCCAGCGCGACCTGCTGGTTCACTTGGTTATCCTCGGCCAGCAGCACGCGCAGAGGCCGCCCGCCGCCCGCCGCCGCCGGCGGACCGGTCGCCGTCGCCGGTACGGGTCCGCCATCGGTGCCGAACAACCTGGCCAGGCAGCCCAGCAGATCGGCACGGCGGATCGGCTTCTCCAGCACCGCGTCCAACACGCTGCCGATCCATTTCACCACCTCCGAATACCCCACCGAGGAGACCAGTACGAGCTTGGTCTCGGCGACATTGGGAATCGCCCGTATCCGTTCGGCCAGCGTGATGCCGGCCAGCCCCGGCATCATCTGGTCCATCAGCACGAGGTCGTAGGGCCGCCCCTGGAACCAGGCCCGTTCGATCTCCGCCACCGCCGCGAACCCGTCATGAGCGGACTCGATGTCCATGCCGAAGGCGCGCAACTGGAGGGTCAGGATCTCGATGTTCATCGCCACGTCGTCGACGATCAGCACCCGGATGCCGTGCAGCCGCTCCGGCAGTTGGTTGCGCTCGATCACCGGCAGCGCCACCGCCTTCGCCAGCGGTATCTCGAACCAGAAAGTCGCGCCGGTCCCGACCCGGCTGGTCACGCCAATCTCGCCCCCCATCAGCCCGACCAACTCGCGGCAGATCGCCAGTCCCAGGCCGGTGCCACCGTAGCGGCGGGTGATCGAGCTGTCGGCCTGGCTGAATTTGCGAAACAGCCTGTTCTGCACGTCCTCGGTGATGCCCGGGCCGGAATCGGAGATCTCGAAGCGTACTGCCAGCGCCGCGCCGGAACGCGTGGGCTGCGGCTGGCCCTTGGTGACCTGCACGCCCACGCTGCCCTTGTCGGTGAACTTCACCGCGTTGCTCACCAGGTTCAGTAGGACCTGGCGGATGCGCGTCGGGTCGCCGCGCAACGCCGGCGGCAGGGTCGGGTCGATATAGATCGACAGCCCGATCTTCTTCTCGGCGGCGCGCGGCGCCAGCAGGGTGGTGGCGCCCTCCACGACTTCGGTCAGGTCGAAATCCAGCGTCTCCAGCTCGACCTTGCCGGCCTCCAGCTTGGAGATGTCCAGCACGTCGTTGATCACGCCCAGCAGCGCCTCGGCGCTGTCGCGCGTCATGGCGGCGTATTTGTGCTGCTCCGCGGTCAGTTCAGTGTCCAGCAGCAGGCCGTTCATGCCGATGATGCCGTTCATCGGCGTGCGGATTTCGTGGCTCATGTTGGCCAGGAATTCGGACTTGGCGCGGCTGGCCGCCTCGGCGGCCTCCTTGGCCGTGTGCAGCTCGACCGCCACGGCCTCGGCGGCGCTGTGCGCGCGCCCCAGATCGGCCAGGGTGCGCTCCTGGCGGCCCAGCACGCGCGCCAGCAGACACGACAGCGCCAGCACGATCGCCGCCAGCGCCACCGAAAGCACCCCCACCCAGCGCGCCGTCATCCGCCAGTTGGCCAGCACGATGCTTTCGGACAGGGTGATATTGGTCACCAGCGGAAAGTCGTGCAGCCGGCGCGGCGCGATGATGCGCATCGCC
This sequence comes from Acetobacteraceae bacterium, assembly GCA_003164455.1. Lineage (GTDB taxonomy): Bacteria > Pseudomonadota > Alphaproteobacteria > Acetobacterales > Acetobacteraceae > Rhodovastum. The sequence continues at coordinate 2,095 of PLTJ01000034.1, read as the reverse complement.
TCGTTCATAACGCCGACGAGGGGAACATCGGTGGCCACCCGCACGGTGGCGGTGGTGCCCGGCTTCAGCGTCTCGCGGAACAGCGGCTGATTGGCAAAGGACCGGCCGATAAATTCGCCGGCCGGCGGATCCCGGGCCAGCATGATGCCGTCACCGCGATAAAGCGCGATGGCGCTGCCCTTGCCGATGTTTACCGCCCGGAAGAATTCCTCGAAGAAGCGGCTGTTGATGCCGGCGATGGCCAGCCCGATCGGCTGTCCGGCGCGGTTGCGGATCTGCCGGGCCAGGTAGAAGGTCCACTCCCGGTTCACCTTGTTCTGCACCGGCATGCTGATGAATGTGCCGAAGTACGGCCTCGCCATCAGCACCTCGAAATAGTCGCGGTCGGCGACGTTGATCCGCCGGCCCGGCGTGCCGGGCACGTCGGGCGGATAGTAACGGTTGAAGTTCATCATGTCGCCGTGCGCATCGATGATGCTGGCGACATCGATCTGCGGCACCCCGGCGACCTTGTTGCGAAGCGCCTCATGCATCGCCGGCAGGCCCGCCCGCCACATATCCTCGCCGGACTCGTAGCCCGCCTCGTTCAGCGGGGTCACGATGCTCTGCAGCACCAGGTCGGCCGCGCGCAGGGTCTGTTCGGTGTACTCGGTGATGGTGACCGACAGGGTTGCCGCGGTCTGCTGCCATTGCTCGATGTCGGACTGCCGGGCGTGCCACAGCAACCCGACGGCGCCGACCACCGTCAGTACCGCCAGCAAAGCTCCGACCGCCAACACTGCCCGCGCCCGCAACCGGTGCATCAGGCGCCCCATGCGGAACATCATCCCACCGGTGGCCATTCCGCCGCGGTCTCGGGGACGTCGTCTGAACGTAGCGCGGCCAGACCGTGGGACTCGCCGGGAAGCAACGGGGCGGTTGGCATGGCAGGCGACCCCTCCGACCGCACCACGGCCCATCTTGCCGGCAACCCCGGGCGGGGTTCGTGCAGCCACGACATCACAAGCTTGTAAACATTTGATAACACGTCCGCCCACAGCGCGGCAACCGATTCGCCCGCGGCGGGGCTGGCCGAGGCGGACGCCTCAGCGCGCGGCGGTGAGCACCTCGGCGATGTCGCCCCCGGGATCGAGTCCGAGCACATGCCGGCTGTGCCACAGGGCGTAGAACAACAGGCTCCAGGCCGGCTGGGGTGTGCCCTCCGCGGCCGCGAAAGCGGCGCGCACGCGTTCGGCGGGCAGCACTTCGGCGACGCCGGGCTGGGTGGCCACCAGCGCGGACAGGCGCGCCGCCTCGGCCGCCATCCAGGCCCCGACCGGCGGTTTGAAGCCTTTTTTCTTCGCGTAGGCTCCGGCTTCGGGGAAGGCGCGGGCCAGCCAGTCGCGCAGCAGCACCTTGCCGAACCGCATAGAGGTTTTCAGGCCGTCCGGCAGGCGGAAGGCAAAGTCCGCCACGCGCGGGTCGAGGAAGGGCGTGCGGCCCTCCACCCCGTGCACCATCAGGCAGCGGTCGAGCTTGCCCAGCAGGTCGTTGGGCAGCCACTCCTCCACGTCCACGGCTTGGCTGGCCTGCAACGGCGAGCGTCCCTGCCCCGCCGTCGCCTCGACCGCCGCCAGTCCGTTCCGCCAGCCCGCGAGCGCCGGAACATCGCCGAATATCCCCTTGCTGCGCGGCTTGCGGGCGAGGAAACGCCAGGGAGCGCGGCGCTTGCGATAGCGTGAATAGCCGCCGAACAGCTCGTCCGCCCCCTCGCCGCACAGCGTCACCTTCAGCCCGTCGGCGCGGGCGGCGCGACCCAGCATCCAGGTCGGCAGCACCGCGGCATCGGCGGTGGGGTCGTCGATGGCGGCGGCGATGCGCGGAGCGAACTGCCAAAAATCGCGCCGGCTCANNCGATGCCGCCGGACAGGAACAGGCCGTACGGCACGTCGGAACGCAGATGCACGGACACGCTGTCCAGCAGCACCCGGTCCAGTTCCGCCAGCGCCGCCGCGGGACGCATCGGCACCGGCTCGCCCGCGGGCAGGGCGGCGCGGCGGTGGCGGGCGACGATGCGCGCGCCCTCGACCACCAGCGTCTCGCCGGGCAGCACGCG
>PLTJ01000183.1 GCA_003164455.1 Acetobacteraceae bacterium | reverse complement strand
TCTTTCGTGGCCTGGCGCTGGGCGTCGCTGAAGTAAGCGGGGACGGTGATGACCGCCTGGGTAACGGCCTCCCCGAGAAACGCCTCGGCCGTCTCTTTCATCTTGCCGAGAATGAAGGCACTGATCTGCGAGGGCGGATATTTCTGACCCTTCGCCTCGACCCAGGCGTCACCGTTGTCGCCGCGCACGATGCTGTAGGGCACCAGCCCCTTATCTTTGGCCACCAGCGGGTCGTCGTAGCGGCGGCCGATCAGGCGCTTTACGGCATAAATGGTGTTCGTCGGGTTGGTCACCGCCTGGCGCTTGGCGGACTGGCCGACGAGGCGTTCGCCGTTGTCCGAGAAGGCGACGATGGAGGGGGTGGTTCGTGCACCCTCGCTGTTCTCGATCACCCGGCCTTCCTTGCCCTCCATGATGGCGACGCAGGAATTCGTGGTCCCGAGATCAATCCCGATAACTTTGCTCATGGCGACGCTCCTATCGGCAGACACGCTATCCGCTGTTGCGGGCAAATACGTGCGGGGTGATGACCTGGAAGTGTCGACCGGCAGGTCTGCGGCAGAGGCATGATTTGACTCCGGGCAAACAGCTCCTGGTAGCTGCCCACCTTACGTCAGGCGGCATGGTGCGGCCGGGCCGGGCGGGAGGTGATCCGTGCGGCCGGCACCTTCGCGACGATTACCATCGCCGGGCGAAGCAGCCTGCCGTTGAGGGTCCAGGCGGGAGTCCATGCTCGGAGAACGGTACCGGGAGCGTGGGTGGCAGAGTCCTGTTCAGCCATAGCCTGATGGAGATTTGGGTCGAAAACCGAGCCGGTCGGATCTTCCATCTTGATGCCGTTCCGCTCCAGCAGCCCGAGGAAGTTGCGCTCGATCCCACGTAAGCCCTCGCGCAGACGGGTGACACTTTCGGGTTCTTCGTCCGAAGCGGCCGGCAGGCTGTCCAGCCCGCGCCGGAGGTTCTCGGCGGCCTCGACAACATCCGTCGCGAAGGTCTGCATGGCAAATTGCCTTGTGTCATCCACGTCTCGTTTGGCGCGAGCCCGCACATTGATGATCTCTGCCTCAGCGCGCATCCAGCGATCCCGCGTCTCGCTCAGTTCCACCTCAAGGGCCGCGATCCGCGCGTCGTCGGCCTCCATGCGATGCTCGCGTGAGCGGGGGATCTCAGGTTCCTCCGCAGCGGCCTCGTGGCGGTCGACATTGGGTTTGGAATGTTCGCGGCCGGAATTCATGGCGCGTTGCCTGAGCCTAAGTAGTTTGGTCGCTGGCTAGCGACAATCCGTTGGTCGAACCATAGGTGACGGGCACTCGACCAAGCCAGCCTCGGAAACTACTCAGACGCCGGGACGGCGGTGAAGGGGGGCGCGCATGACCGTGCTGGAGATGCTGACTGGCCGAAGACTTGCGAATCGCGAAGCCGAGCAGCGCAAAATCACAACCATCGAAGGCCTGCCGGCCATCGGTCTGGACGGTCTGTCGTCTTCAGCCTACGGCCCAGAAGCCGCGCTGACCGTTCTGTTGCCGGTGGCACCGCCGGACTCTTCTGGATCGCGCCGGTCACCCTGGCGATCCTCGTCCTGTTCGCAATGCTTGCCGTGTCGTACTGGCAGACGATTGAGGCATACCCGGTCAATGGCGGCTCGGTCCAGCTCACTACGTCTTCCGGATGCCGTGCCCATATACGGTGCGCGCGATACCGTATTAAGACGGCGTGGCGATCCCGCTGGAGGACACACGCATCCTGTGGAAGGGATGATCAGAGCGACAAACCATGCCGAAGGTGCGGTCCGTCATCCGCGCCGCTTGCGATAGTGGCGAATCAGTGCGTTGGTGGAGGCGTCGTGCGTCAGCTCCGGCTCGGCCCCGTGGCCAAGCTCCGGGATGATGCGGCCGGCCAGCACCTTGCCCAGCTCAACGCCCCACTGGTCGAAACTGTCGATCGCCCAGATCGCGCCCTGGGTAAAGACGCTGTGCTCGTAGAGCGCCACCAGGCTGCCAAGGGTCGCGGGATCGAGTGTGTCGGCCAGGATCACGTTGGTCGGCCGGTTGCCTTCGGTCACGCGGAACGGGGTCTGGAAATCGGGCGAGCCTTCCGCCGTCAACTCCGCCGCTGTCTTGCCGAAGGCCAGCGCCTCGGCCTGGGCAAACAGATTGGCCATCAGCAGGTCGTGCTGCGCGGCGAGCGGACTCAGCGGCCGGCAGAAACCGATCATGTCGCAGGGAACCAGCTTCGTTCCCTGGTGCAGCAGCTGGTAGAATGAATGTTGGCCGTCCGTGCCTGGCTCACCCCAGATGATCGGGGCGGTCTGGTAAACCACCACGCGCCCGTCCAGATCGACGTGCTTGCCGTTGCTCTCCATCTGCAACTGCTGCAGGTAGGCGGGAAGGCGCGCGAGCGGTGCCGCGTACGGCATCACGCCGACGGTTTGGGCGCCGAAAAAGTTGTTGTACCAGACCGTCAGAAGACCAAGCAGAAGCGGCAGGTTGCGGGCCGGGGGCGCGGTGCGGAAATGCTCGTCCATGGCGTGAAAGCCCGCCAGCATGGCGCCGAAGTTTTCCGGCCCCACCGCGATCATCGTGGCCAGGCCGATGGCGCTGTCCATCGAATAGCGCCCGCCCACCCAGTCCCAGAATCCGAACGTATTGGTCGGGTCGATACCGAACGCGGTGACCCCGGGAAGGTTGGTGGAGACCGCGGCGAAGTGCCTGGCCACGGCGGCCTCCGCGCCAAGCTTCTGCACCAGCCAGGTCCGCGCCGCCGCCGCGTTCGTCATCGTCTCAAGCGTGGTGAAGGTCTTCGAGGAGATGATGAACAGCGTCTCCGCCGCATCCAAATCATGCGTTGCTTCGGTGAAATCGGCGCCGTCGACATTGGCGACAAAGCGGAAGGTCATCGACCGATCGCTGAACGGACGTAGCGCGCGATAGGCCATCTCCGGCCCCAGATACGACCCGCCGATACCGATGTTGACGACGTTGCGGATGCGCCTGCCGGTATGGCCGGTGAAGCGGCCGTCGCGCACGCGGGCGGCGAACGCGGCCATCGCATCGAGCACCCGGTGCACGTCGGGCACGACGTCGGCGCCATCGACGTCGATCCGCACCCCGCGGGGCGCGCGCAGCGCGATGTGCAGCACGGCGCGGCGTTCCGTGACATTGATCTTCTCGCCGGCGAACATCGCGTCGCGCCGCGCCGTCACGCCGCGTTCCTCGGCCAGCCGCAACAGCAACGCCAGCGTCTCATCGGTGATACGGTTCTTGGAATAGTCCAGGAACAGGCCCGCCCCCTCGGCGACGAATCGCTCGGCCCGGCCGGGATCCTCGGCGAACAGGGTGCGCAGATGGATGTCCTTGATCCGGGCATGATGGGCCGCGAGCTGGTGCCAGGACGGCGAGGTGGTCAGAACGGTCAACGGGGTTCTCCGGTGTTTGCTGGCCGGTCAGGCCGCCACTGGCGGATGACGGCGCGGAGCGGGTGGGCGATCGGTTTGGCCGGGCGTTGCCGGCAGCCTATGTCGCGGCCTGCTTCAGCCCGTGGATCGCGCTCCCCAGCAGGGCGGCGTTGACGGTGATGACGTGAACCGGCACCTGGCCGAGCAGGTCGGCGAAGCGGCCCTTGGCGGTAAAGGCGCGCATGAAGGCGCCGTCCCCGAGTTGCGCCACCAGGCGCGGCGGCATGCCGCCGGCCAGGTAGACGCCGCCGGTCGCCAGCACCTTCAGCGCCAGGTTGCCGGCTTCCGCGCCCCAGACGTCGATGACGATGCGCAGCGTCGCCGCCGCCAGCGGGTTGTTGGCGGCATCATGCAGGGCGGCCTCGACGATGACCGGCGTGCGGTCGTGCGCGGCCTGCAAAATGGCGCGGAAGGCGGCGCTTTCCGAGGCGGGATCGAGCGAGCGCAAGAAGTCATAGACATTCGGCAGTCCCGAACCGGCGCAAACCCGTTCGTAGCCGGCGTGGCGAAACCGTTCGGTCAGGAAGGCCCACAGGCCGGACTGGATGTCGTTGGTCGGGGCAAAATCGGTGTGCCCGCCTTCCGAGGCGCAGGCCATGTACTCCTGTCCATTCCAGATCAGGAACGCCTCGCCGAGCCCGGTGCCGGGCGCCAGCACCGCGATCGGCGCGCGCTGTACCGCCTTGCCCGCGTTGATCTCTACGGTGTCGCCGGGTTGCAAATGCGGCACGGCGTGGGCGATCGCCTCGAGATCGTTCAGCAGATGGACGCTGTCCAGCCCGAGCGCCCGGCAGAGCGCTGATTCCTCCAGATCCCAGGGCAGGTTGGTCAGGTGCACGTGGCCGTCGATCACCGGCCCGGCGACGTCGAAACAGGCGGACGTGGCGNNGGCGCGGGCCGGCCGCCGGCGAGACCAGCGCCAGCCGGGTCTTGGTGGCCCCGATATCGCCCGCGATCAGCATCATGGCGCCGCTTTCCAGAGTTGCTGGATCTGCTCCAGCGACAGGCCCTTCGTCTCCGGCACCCGGAAATAGATCCACACCCAGGCGATAACGCAGAACAGCGCGAACAGCCAGAAGGTCAACGCGTTTCCCATCGCCCCGATCAGGGTCAGGAAGAACTGGCTGACCAGGAAGGCCGAGCCCCAATTGACCGCGGTGGCGACGGCGACGGCGCGGCCGCGGATGTGGCCGGGGAAGATCTCGTTGATCACCGTCCACACCACCGGCCCCATCGAAAAGGCGAAGCAGAT
>PLTJ01000155.1:1638-5909 GCA_003164455.1 Acetobacteraceae bacterium | reverse complement strand
TGAGCCGCCAGATCGCCGAACTCGGTATCTATCCCGCCGTGGACCCGCTGGACTCCACCTCGCGCTCGCTCGACCCGCGCATTGTCGGTGAGGAGCACTACACGGTGGCGCGCGAAGTGCAGCGCATCCTGCAAACGTATAAGTCGTTGCAGGACATCATCGCCATCCTGGGCATGGACGAGTTGTCGGAGGAGGACAAGCTGGTGGTNNGTGTTCACCGGCTTCCCCGGCGTGTTCGTGTCGATCGCCGACACGGTGCGCAGCTTCAAGGCGATCGTCGCCGGCGAATACGACCACCTGCCCGAGGGCGCCTTCTACATGGTCGGCACCATCGAGGAAGCGGTGAAGAAGGCCGAAGACATGAAGACCGCGGTCTGAGCGGGGCCGCCGCATCATGCCGGTCGATCTGGAAATCGTCAGCCCGGAGAAGCTGTTGCTCTCCCGGCCCGTGGACATGGTGGTCATTCCCGCCGCCGAGGGCGAGATGGGGGTGCTGGTGAACCACGCGCCCATGATCGTGCTGCTGCGCGGTGGCATTGTCCGCCTGTACCAGGGTGATGCCGTCACCGACCGCCTGTTCGTCAGCGGCGGTTTCGCCGAGGTGACGCCCGAGCGGGTCACCGTGCTGGCCAACGAGGCGATCCCGCTGCCCGAGTTGTCGCGCGGCGAGGCCGAGCGTCGTCTGGCTGCCGCCCAGGCCGACTATGATGCCGTCGACAAGATGGACATGCCGGCGCTGGATGCCGTCATGGACCGCATGCAGTCGGCGCGGGCGATGCTGGCGGCGGCGCCGACGACCTGACCGGCGCGAAGGCCCCCGCTGCCGTCGCTTTTCGGGACAAATCATGTTCTGATGGTGCAGGAGCATCGGACGAGCGCGATGAAACACTGGCGGATCGAGGATGTGGCCTGGGACCGGTTCGTGGCCGGGCAGGCCGACCCGGCGATCGTGCCGCTGGTGAAGGCGGCGGCCATGGTCGAGCGCAACGGCATCGATTATGCGATCTATCTGCACAATGTGTTCCGCGACGACCCCGATTTCGGCGGCGCCGTCGACACCTGGGCGCTCGAGGAGGTGCAGCACGGCGACACGCTCGGCCGCTGGGCCATGCTCGCCGATCCGTCCTGGGACTATGCCGCCGCCTTCGCCCGGTTCCGCGCGGGCTACCACATTCCGCTGGACGCCGAGACCTCGGTGCGCGGCTCGCGCACCGGCGAGCTGATTGCCCGCTGCATGGTCGAGATCGGCACGTCCAGCTACTACACGGCCTTGGGCGAGGCGACCGGGGAGCCGGTGCTGAAGGAAATCTGCCGGCTGATCGCCGCCGACGAGCTCCGTCACTTCAAGCTGTTCTATGACCACATGCGCCGCTGGCTGGCCCGCGAGCGGATCGGCCTGCTCCGGCGCCTGCGCATTGCCGCCGGGCGGATCGGCGAGAGCGAGGACGACGAACTGGCCTACGCCTGGCACTGCGCCAACGAGCCCGCCGGCCTGCCCTACGCGCGCCCCCGCTGTGCCGCCGCCTATATGGGCCGCGCCATGTCGTTCTACCGGTTCCACCACATCGAGCGCAGCATGGGCATGGTCTTCAAGGCGGTCGGCCTGCCGCCGCGTGGCTGGCTGTCCGGGGCATCGGCGCGGCTTGCCTGGCGGTTGGTGCGCCACCGCCAGCGCCGCTTCGCCCGGCAAACCTCCTGATGGATGGGTAAGCGATGAAACAGCGATTCCTGGTCACCGGCGGCGCCGGTTACGTCGGCAGCCACCTGGTGGCCGAGCTGCTGGATCGCGGCGCGGCCTGTGTCGTGCTCGACAATTTCTGCACCGGCCACCATGAAGCGGTGCTGCCCGGCGCCCGCCTCATCGAGGGCGGTCTGGCCGATGCCGACCTGCTCGACGCCGTGCTGGCCGACGGGCCCTGGGACGCGGTGTTCCATTTCGCCGCCCGTTCGCTGGTCGGCGAGAGCATGCGCGACCCGATGCTCTATTTCATCGAGAATGCCGGCAACGGCGCCCGGCTGATCGATGCCTGCGTGCGCCATGGCGTGCGCCGTTTCGTGCTTTCCTCCACCGCCGCCCTGTTCGGCCGACCCAGCACCGAGCCGCTGGCCGAGGACGCGCCGATCGAGCCGGGCTCGGCCTATGGCGAGAGCAAGCACATGATCGAGCGCATGCTGACCTGGGCCGACCGGGTGCATGGGCTGCGCAGTGCCTGCCTGCGCTATTTCAACGCCGCCGGCGCCGACCCCGGGGGGCGTCTGGGCGAGGACCATCGGCCCGAGACCCATCTGATCCCGCTGGTCATCGATGCCGCCCTGGGCCGGCGGGACACACTGGAGGTGTTCGGCGACGATTTCGCCACCCCGGACGGCACGGCGGTCCGCGACTACGTTCACGTCGCCGACCTGACCGACGCCCATCTGCGTGTCCTCGGCCAGTTGGAACAGGGCAGCGTGGCCTACAACCTGGGCACCGGCCGCGGCCACTCGGTGCTGGAGGTGGTGCGCGCGGTCGAGCGGGCAGGGGGGCGGCGCGTGCCGCTCCGTCATGTCGGCCGCCGGCCCGGCGATCCGCCGATGCTGGTCGCCTCCTCGGCGCGCATCACCGCGGAAACCGGCTGGCGGCCGCGTTTCACCGTGCTGGATGACATCGTCGCCACGGCATTGCAGTGGCGCGAGGCGCATCCCGCGGGGTACGGCATCCTCTGAGTCCGTATCCAGCGCCGCCCGATTGTGGCATCAGTGGCACTCGAGGTGGTTGCCGCGGGAGATTTGACGCGTGTGGATGTTGGCAATCGGACTTGTGGCGCTGCTGATCTGGGCGGCGTTTTTCTTTTTCTGTTACCGGCGGCTCGACCGCACCGGCACCGCGGGGCGCGAGGACGATATCCGGTTCGCGTTGGACGCCGCCCCCTGGTCCGACCGTCATGTCGAATCGCTGCTGGCGCGCAGTCTGAACAGTCCGACGCTGCTGGGCCAGTACGTGGCCAATGCGGTCGAACGCAGCGACTGGCCGGAGGCGCTGCGCCGCGCCGACATCTTCACCACCCGGTCGCCGCGGTCGGCGTATGCCTGGCTTGCCCGCATCGACATCCTGCGCCGCGCGGGCCGCGAGGAGGAGGCGGTGGCTGCGCTGCGCAAGGCGGTGCGCCGCATGCCGCGGGCACCCGAAATCCTGCTGGTATGGGCGCGCGAAGCGGCGCGGAGCCAGGACTGGGCCGAGGCGTCGCGCCGCTTCGCGCGCATGCGCCGGTTCGGTCCCGGGCACGTCGAGGGCTACCACGAGGCCGCTGAAGTGCTCATCAAAGATGGCCGCTCCGACGAGGCGGCGGCGGTGATCGCCGAGGGTATGGGACGGCTGTCGGAGAACTGGACGATGCTGCGCGCCGCCGCCTGGATCGCCGAACGTATGGGCGACGATGACGAGGCAATCCGCCGCTGGGAGGCGATGCGCGCCCTGGTTCCCGGGGAGTCGTCCGGCTTCCTGTGTGGGGCCGAGGCGCTGGTGCGGGCTGGCCGTGGCGAAGAGGCGGTGGCACTGATCCGCCAGGCCCGCGACTTCTTTCCGGGCAACAAGACGGTTGCCGAAGCGGCGGCGCGCCTGGCCCCGCCCGAGGCTCCGGAGCCGGCGGAACCCCCGAGCCCTTAGCCTCAGCTCATCAGCAACCCGGCCACGGCCCCGCTCGTGCACGTCGCGATCGTCCCCGACACCAGCGAGCGCAACCCCAGTCTGGCCACTTCGTCGCGCCGCTCGGGGATCATCGCCGCGATCCCGCCCACCATGATGCCGACGCTGCCGAAGTTGGCGAACCCGCACAGCGCATAGGTGAGGATGAATCGGCTGTGCGCCGACAGCGCCGCGCCGGGCAGGGCGGCCAGGTTCAGATAGGCCACGAATTCGTTCAGCGCCGTCTTGGTCGCCATCAGCCCCGCGGCCGCGCCGGTCTGCTCCCAGGGCACGCCGATCAGCCACACGATCGGGCGGAACGGCAGGGCGAAGAGGCGTTGCAGGCTCACCGCCTCGCCGCCGATCGCCGGCAGCAGCCCGAGTGCCATGTTCGCCAGCGTCACCAGCGCCACCGTCACCAGCAGCACGGCCACGATGGAGGCCAGGATCGGAATGCCCTGCGCGGTGCCCTTGACCACCGCATCAAGCCAGTCCGCGGGCGGGTCGGGCAACACCAGCCGGGCCTCGTCCTCCTGCCCCGCGTCGAAGGGGATCATCAGCGCGGCGACAGCGATCGCCGCCGGCGTGCTGATGATGGCGGCCGACA
>PLTJ01000155.1:0-1605 GCA_003164455.1 Acetobacteraceae bacterium | reverse complement strand
TCCACCATGCCGACGAACACGTGCACCGCCGCGCCCAGCGCCAGCGCCCCACCCACCCCCATCGCGCGCCGCAACACCCAGGCGAAGCCGCGCATCACGGTCTGCAATATCCCCCAGTGGAACAGCAACGTCGCCAGGGCGCTGATGGTGAGCACGAGCGGCAAGGCCTGGAAGGCGAGNNGCCTCGGCGGCGTCGTTCACCGACAGCATGGCCCGCCGCGCCGGCGGCAACCACAATAACAGCACCGCCAGCGCCCATTGCAGCGCCATCCCGCCGAGCACGGGACGCAGCCGGACGCCGCGCCGGTTCTCGCTGCATGCCCACGCCAGTCCCAGCAGCACGGCGATGCCCAGGACCGGCCGGAATGTGTCCACCACCGTCTGCCTCACCCGATATGGCGAGGCGTTATTGCGAGCCTAGTACGGGCTGTCCAGGTTCAGCAGCGGAAATGCGCTGTGGACATGCGGCAGACATACCGGCGGCGCCGGACAGACGTGGCCGCGCTTGACCTGCGCGAAGCCGGTGACGCCGAGCAGGCCGAGGCTCTGGTGCACTTCCTCCTCCAGGATCTCCAGCATGCGCGTCACCCCCGCCGCGCCCGCCGCCGCCAGGGCGTAGCAATACAGCCGCCCCACCAGCACCAGGTCGGCGCCGAGCGCGATACCCTTGATGATGTCGGTGCCGCGCGAGAACCCGCCATCGACGTACACCTTGGCCCGTCCAGCCACCGCGGCGACGATCTCGGGCAGCACCTCGGCCGAGCCGCGCGGGTGGTCGAGTTGCCGGCCGCCGTGGTTGGACACATAGACGACGTCCACCCCCGCGCCCACCGCGCGCTCGGCGTCCTCCGCCGTGGCGATGCCCTTGAGAATCAGGGGAATGCGGTGCTTGGCCTTGAAGCGCTCGATATCGCCCCAGTTCAGCGCGGCCTGGCTGCGGATCAGCGCCGGATCGACCGGCCGCCAGGACTTGCGGAACCGTTTCGCCATATCGCGTTCACGGCGCGAGTAGAGCGCGGTGTCCACGGTGATGCAGAACGCATCGTAGCCAGCATCGACGGCGCGGCGCACATGGTCGTCGACGAAGCCACCGTCGCCGCGCACATAGAGCTGGAACACTTTCGGCCCCTTGCCGGCGTCGGCGATCGCCTCCAGTCCGGGCTGGGTGACCGAGCTGGCGAACAGCGGCACCCCGAAGGCACCGGCACCCGCGGCCGCGGTGGCGCCGCCGCCGGGCGTGAAGCTTTCCAGCGAGCCCACCGGGGCAAGCGCCACCGGCAGGCGAATGCGCTTGCCCAGGAAGTCCCAGGAGCAGTCGATCGCCGACACGTCCACCAGCACGCGCGGGCGCAAGGCCAGTTGATCCAGCACGAGCCGGTTGCGCTTCACCCCGGTTTCGGTCTCGGTGCCGCCGATCAGATAGTCCCAGATGTTCTGGTTGAGATTGATGCGGGCCTTGCTGATGAACTCGTGCAGAACCTGGAAATCGGTTGGCGGCTCGTTGCTCATGGTGCGGGGTTTCCTCTCTCTGGCGCCGTGATCCTGCGCGCAGGCCGGCGGCGGGACAAGGCGGCACGGCCGGCTAGACAGAAACTGATTCCACGG
>PLTJ01000018.1 GCA_003164455.1 Acetobacteraceae bacterium | reverse complement strand
CGCCAGCCGCGGTGACACCTCAGACACCCACGATTACGAGCATGGTAAACGCGGCAAGCTACAACAGCGGGCCGATTTCTCCAGGCGAGATGGTCACCCTCCTGGGCACCGGCATCGGACCGGCCACCGCGGCATACGCCACCATGGACCCAGCCACCGGCAAGCTTGCCACCACTATCGGCGGTGTGCAGGTGCTGTTCAGTGGCGTCGCCGCTCCGATGATCTACGCCAGCAGCACGCAGGTGTCGGCGGTGGTGCCGTATGAGATGGCGGCCTTCGCCAACCCCTCGGTGCGGATCGAGTATCTGGGCGAGACCTTCAACGCGGACCAAGTGACTTTGGCGGCGACGGCCCCGGGTCTGTTCGCGCAGAACGCGTCGGGCGGCGGGCCGGGAGCAATTTTGAACCAGGACAACAGCCTGAACGGGCCGGGCCACGCCGCGGCCAAGGGCAGCATCGTACAGGTCTACCTGACGGGCGAAGGACAGACCAGCCCGGCAGGAGTCACGGGCGCAATTACCACCGCGACCCTGCCGCCGCCGCAAGTGACTCCGGAGCCGATGCAACTGATCCAGGTATCAATCGGCGGCCAGCAGGCGCTCTGGACGTACATCGGAGAAGCGCCGGGTATGGTCGCGGGGGTGATGCAGCTCAACGTGCAGATCCCGGCGGCTGCGCCATCGGGCGCGCTGTCGATTCAGGTTTCGATCGGCGGCAATATGAGTCAGAACAACATCACGGTGTCAGTCCAGTGAAAACGGTATTAGTTCTCATAACGTTCTTGTCATGCNNCCGGTGAACGTTCCAGCAACGTCGGCCAGCCTAGGCCCCGACGTGCCTCAGTATATTGCGGCCGATCGGGCGGGCAACCTGTTTTTCGTGGTTCACAGCGCCGTCCTGCGATTGGACGCCGTCACGGGCATCTCGACCCTGGTGGCGGGCAACGGGGTACCCGGCTTCAGCGGCGATAACGGCCCGGCTACTAGCGCCCAGGTGGGCGGTCCGCGCGGGCTCGCGGTGGATTCCGCCGGCAACGTTTACATCGCCGACAGTTATGCCAACCGCGTGCGCAAGGTCTCGAACGGGGTGATCACCACCGTCGCGGGAAACGGCACGCCCGGCTTCAGCGGCGACAACGGGCCGGCCATCAGCGCCCAGTTGGCCCAACCCTTCGGCCTGGCAGTGGATTCGGCCGGCAACCTCTACATCGCCGACTGGGGTAATAGTCGCATCCGCGAGGTGTCGAACGGGGTGATCACCACCGTGGCCGGCAACGGAACGTGTTGTTTGCTCAACGACAACGGCCCGGCCACCAGCGCCCAGATAACCCTCCCCGAAGACATCGCCGTGGACTCCGCCGGCAGCCTGTACATCTCCGACTTCGTTCACCACAGCGTCCGCAAGGTTTCGGGCGGCGTGATTACCACCGTCGCGGGAAACGGGACGCAAGGCTACAGTGGCGACAACGGCCCGGCCATCAGCGCCGAGTTGGCCGGACCCTACGGCATCGCCGTGGATGCAGCCAGCAACCTTTACATCGGCGACGCTCCCGCCAACCGCGTCCGCAAGGTTTCGGGCGGCGTGATCACCACCGTGGCGGGGAACGGGCTGCCAGGGTACAGCGGCGACAACGGCCCGGCGGCCAGCGCCCAGTTGAACTACCCCTATGGCGTGTCTGTAGACGCTGCCGGCAACCTTTACATCGCCGACAGCAATAACTACCGCATCCGCAAAGTATCGGGCGGGATGATTACCACGGTGGCGGGAAATGGGACGACTGGTTTCGGCGGCGACAACGGGCCGGCCACCAGCGCTCAGTTGCAACCAACGGGCGTCGCTGTGGACGCTGCCGGCAGCCTTTACATCGCGGACGCACTGAACAATCGCATCCGCAAAGTCTCGAACGGGGTAATCACCACGGTGGCAGGGAACGGGACTCCGGCCTTCAGCGGCGACAACGGGCCGGCTACCAATGCCGAGTTGTACTTACCCTACGGCGTCGCCGTAGACGCTGCCAGCAACCTCTACATCGCGGATACTTTTAACTACCGCATCCGCAACGTCTCGGGCGGAGTGATCACCACCGTGGCCGGCAATGGGACGGAAGGCTTCGGCCGCGATACCGGCCCGGCCACCAGCTCCCCGTTGTACTATCCCTACGGCGTCGCGGTGGACTCCGCCGGCAACCTTTACATTGCCGACACGGATAACCAGCGCATCCGCAAGGTCTCGAACGGGGTGATTAGCACCGTGGCGGGAGACGGCCCGTCCCCCGACTATTTGTCCTTTCCCCAAGGCGTCGCGGTGGACTCCGCCGGCAACCTCTACATCGCGGACACCAATAACCACAGCATCCGCAAGGTCTCGAACGGCGTCATGACTACGGTGGCGGGAAACGGGACGCATGGTTTCAGCGGCGACAATGGCCCGGCCACCAGCGCTCAGTTGTACTATCCCAGCGGTGTCGCCGTGGACTCCGCCGGCAACCTTTATATCGCCGACACCTCTAACAGCCGCATCCGCAAGGTCTCGAACGGGGCGATCGTCACCGTGGCGGGGAACGGAGAGTTCGCGTTCAGCGGCGACGGTGGCCTGGCCACTAGCGCCCAACTGTACGGTCCGCGCGGAGTGGCCGTGGATTCCGCCGGCAATGTCTACGTCGCCGACACTAATAACGGCCGCATCCGTATTCTGACGCCAACAGGATCTCCGTGCACTTACTCTGTGTCACTAACCACTTGGCAGGCGCCTGCCTCGGGCGGTAGTCTGACGGTCGGCATACAAACCGCTGCTTCCTGTACCTGGGCAGTCACTGGCTTGCCGGGGTGGATGACGGTTTCAGGGGCATCTTCCGGCGCCGGTTCCGCTTCCGTGGCTCTGGCGGTCTTTCCCAATAACACTGGCGCGACTCTCAGCGCGACCGTCGTAGTGGCGGGCGTGTCAGTCACTGTCACTCAGCCAGCCCCCGCGTTGGCGGCGTTGCCGCCTATCAAGAGCGTGGTGAACGCGGCAAGCTACACCGGCGGGCCGGTTTCACCAGGCGAGTTAGTAACCATCTTTGGCACGGGCATCGGACCGGCTGCGGCGGCGGGCGCGACGACCGATCCGGCCACCGGCAGGCTGGCGACCACCATCGGTGGCGTGCAGGTGCTGTTCAATGCCGTCCCTGCTCCGATGATTTACGCCAGCAGCACGCAAATATCGGCGGTGGTGCCGTATGAGATGGCGTCCGTCGCCAACCCGTCGGTGTGGATCAACTTCGCCGGCCAGACTTCCAACCCGTACCAGTTGAGCGTGGCTGCCGCGGCACCGGGGCTTTTCGCGCAGAACGCGTCGGGCAGCGGGCCGGGGGCTGTTTTGAACCAGGACAACAGTCTCAATGGGCCGGGCCATGGCGCGGCCAACGGCAGCGTCGTGCAGGTGTTCCTGACGGGCGAGGGCCTGACCACGCCGCAGGCCGCGACGGGCGCGATTACCACCGCGACTCTGCCACCGCCGCAGGTGACACCGGCGCCGGTACAGCCGGTCGGGGTATTTATCAACGGCCAACAGGTTCCCTGGGCGTACGCCGGGGAAGCGCCGGGGATGGTCGCGGGGGTGATGCAACTCAACGTGCAGATCCCGCTGTATTGGCCGTCGGGCGCGCTGGCGATTCAGGTGTCGGTCGGCGGAATCATGAGTCAGAGCGGAATCACAGTGACGGTGCAATAATGCGAATGCGAAGCGTTGTTCTTCTCACCACGATCCTATGCGGCTCCGCATGGGGTCAGAACTACACCATATCGACGATTGCCGGCGGCCCTCCGGCTAACATACCAGGAACGTCCCTGGGCGGGCTCTATCCCGCATTTGTTGCGGCGGATCGGGCCGGCAACGTCTTTTTCGCGACTCAAAACACGGTGCTGCGACTGGACGCCACAACCGGTATCCTGACCCCGGTGGCGGGCAACGGGACGCGTGGGTTCAGTGGCGATGGCGGCCCGGCCACCAGCGCCCAGTTAGCCAATCCCCAAGGCCTCGCCGTGGACTCGGCCGACAACCTGTACATCGTCGACACTGGCAACCTTCGCATCCGCAAGGTCTCGAACGGCGTGATCTCGACCGTGGCGGGAAACGGGATGACAGGCTTCAGCGGCGACAACGGCCCGGCTACCAGCGCCGAGCTGAACGAACCCGAAGGCATCGCCGCGGACTCCGCGGGCAACCTGTATATCGCCGACTGGCAAAACAACCGCATCCGCATGGTTTCGAACGGCGTGATCTCGACGGTGGTGGGCACCGGCACGCGCGGCTTCAGCGGCGATGGCGGCCCGGCCACCAGCGCCCAATTGGCCTATCCCCAAAGCGTCGCCGTCGATTCCGCCGGCAACCTCTATATCGCCGACACCTCGAACAGCCGCATCCGCAAGGTCTCGAACGGGGTTATCACCACCGTCGCGGGAAACGGAGGGTTTGGTTTCAGCGGCGACAACGGCCCGGCTGTCAGCGCCCAGTTGAACGGTCCTGTATGCGTCGCCGTGGACTCCGCCGGCAACCTGTACATCGCCGACCAGCCTAACCAGCGCATCCGCAAAGTCTCGAACGGGCTGATCACCACCGTAGTGGGGGGTGGCTCGTCCATCGGCGATAACGGCCCGGCCACCAACGCCCAGTTATACGAACCCTCCGGGGTCGCCGTCGACTCCGCCGGCAACCTCTACATCGCCGACAGTTATAACTACCGCATCCGCAAAGTCTCGAACGGCGTGATCGTCACCGTGGCGGGCAACGGCACACAAGGATTCAGCGGCGACAACGGCCCGGCCACCAGCGCCCAGTTGAACGATCCCGTAGGCATCGCCGTGGACTCCGCAGGTAGCCTCTACATCGCCGACTTTGCAAACAACCGCATCCGCAAGGTTACCAACGGGGTGATCACCACCATGGCGGGAAACGGCACGCGAGGTTTCAGCGGCGACGGCGGCCCGGCCACCAGCGCCGAGTTGTACCTTCCCGCAGGCGTCGCCGTGGACTCCGCCGGCAACCTCTACATCGCCGATTCCGCCCGTATCCGCAAGGTTACGAACGGGGTGATTACCACCATAGCGGGCAACGGGATTTCGGGCTTCAGCGGCGACAACGGCCCGGCCGCCAGCGCTCAGGTGAGCGACGACGGTATCGCCGTGGACTCTGCCGGCAACCTATACATCGCCGATGGTTCTAACCACCGCATCCGGAGAATTTCAAACGGGGTGATCGCCACCGTGGCGGGAGACGGGGTGCCAGGCTACAGCGGCGATAACGGCCCGGCCACCAGCGCCGAATTGATGTATCCCTCTGGCGTCGCGGTGGACTCCGCGGGGAGCCTGTTCATCGCCGACAGTAACAACAACAGAATCCGCAAGGTCTCGGGCGGGGTGATCGTCACCATAGCGGGAAACGGAAAGGAAGGCTACAGCGGCGACGGCGGCCCGGCCACCAGCGCCGAGTTGTACCTTCCCTTCGACATCGCCGTAGACTCCGCCGGTAGGGTCTACATCGCCGATGATACTAACGGGACCATCCGTGTCTTGACGCCAGCTTCCTGCACTTACTCGGTGTCGCCAACCGCGTTGCAGTTCCCAGCTTCGGGCGGTAGTCTGACCGTCAACGTCCAGAGTGCCGCTTCGTGTCCGTGGGCAGTCTCCGGCGTGCCGGGTTGGATCACGGTTTCCACGGCATCCTCCGGCGCGGCTTCCGCCTCTCTTTCTCTTGCAGTAGGTCCGAACAACACCGGCGCGCCCCTCGGCGCCGTTATTGTGGTGGCGGGCGTCTCTGTCACCATCACTCAGCCTGCCCCGACAACCGTGCCGCTACCCCCCATCAAGGCCGTGGTGAACGCGGCCAGCTACATCGGCGGGCCGGTTTCTCCAGGCGAGATGGTTACCATCTTTGGCACGGTCATCGGACCGCCGACCGCGGCATACGCAACTGTGGACCCCTCGACCGGCAAGCTGGCGACCACGATCGGCGGCGTCCAGGTGCTGTTCACTGGCATCCCCGCTCCCATGATTTACGCCAGCAGCACGCAGGTATCGGCGGTGGTGCCGTATGAGATAGCGTCCGCCGCCAACCCCTCGGTGCGGATCACTTACGAGGGACAGACCTCCGATGCATACCCGTTGAGCGTGGCGGCCTCGGCCCCGGGGCTGTTCTCACAGAACGCGTCGGGCGGCGGGCAAGGGGCGATCCTGAACCAGGACAACACCCTGAACTGGGGCGGCAACCTGGCGGCCCCGGGCAGCATTGTACAGATGTTCCTGACGGGCGAGGGGCAAACGAACCCGCCGGGCGTCACGGGCGCGATTACCAGCGCGACCTTGCCGCCGCCGCAGGTGACACCGGCGCCGGCACTGCCGATCCAGGTATCGATCGGCGGCCAGCCGGCTGTCTATACGTACGCCGGGGAAGCTCCGGGCATGGTTGCGGGGGTGATGCAACTCAATGTGCGAATCCCGGCCAATGTGCAGCCGGGCCTGGACTTTGTTGTGGTGTCGATCGGCGGCAAGATGAGCCAGGGAGGCATCACGGTGTCAGTTCATCAGTGAGGGATCGCAGCGCCTTCCCGCAATTCATCGGTGCCGCGGCGGACCACCATGTCTCCCGCGTGTAAGTTGCCAATCACTTCGATGAGGTCGCCATCGGCCGCTCCCTTTTTCACGTCGACCCACTCGGCGCGGCCGTTTTGATTGCGGATGACGAAGGTGCGCTCGGTGGTGGTCACCACGCTGGTCCGGGGCACAAAAAGAGCGGGATTGGAACGCCGCACCGGCCAACTGACGGTGGGATACATACCGGGCGCCAGCGAGCCGTCGCGATTGAACACATCGAGCTCGACCGGCATGGTGCGCGTCTTGGGATCGAGCGCGTGAGCGATGCGCGCCACCGTTCCGGTGTACTTCCGCTCCGGGTATGCGGGGACGCGGAACGGCACACTGGCGCCCGCCGCCACTCCGCCAACGTCTTCCTCGGGCACCGGAACCACCAGGCGAAGATGCGCCACCTGCTGGACGACCAGGAGCGGCGTGTCCGCGCCGGGGCCGGCCAGCGCGCCGGGGTGCGCGAAGCGATCGGTCACCACGCCGTCGAACGGCGCGGTGATGCTGAGGTACGCTTCCAGTTCCTTGCGGGCGTCGACCACGGACTGCGCGGCGCTGGTGGCCTGGCGGCGGGAGCGCACCAGTTCTTGCGTCGCGTCCACCTGCTTTTCCGCTAGAATCAGCTCGTTGCCGGCCACCGCTCCGGGCGTCTCGGCGGCTTTCTTGAGACGCTCCTCAGTGCTCTGGACAGCGGCAAGTTGCGCTTCGGCCTGGCGGCGGTCGGATTCCGCGGCCTGCACTTTGGATTCGGCTTCGGCAATCTGCGTCTTCAATTCGGGCGCGCTCAACGCCACCAGAAGATCTCCCTGCTTCACCATGCTGCCGCGGTCGACCAGAACGCGCTCGACATAGCTGGGCAGCTTGGCGTGTAGCGAGACACTCAGAAACGGCAGGAGCTCGGCGGGCAGATCGATGGTTCGCGAAACTGGTTTCGAAACCACCGGCGCAAGGGCACTGGTTTGCGCAAAGGCGATGGCGAGAAACGCGGGAACAAAAGAGTACTTAAGTCGCATCATAATATCGGCTCGCAGGGTCCATCGGATTGAGCGATGGGGAATTGACGGATGCCTTGCGCTCGAAAACGGCGTATATCGAAGGCAGGATAGTCAAAGTGGTGAACGTCGCTGCGATCAGGCCGCCGATGACCGCGCGGGCCAGTGGCGCCGATTGCGCGCCGCCCTCGCCAAAGCCGATGGCCATGGGCGCCATGCCGAAGATCATGGCCGCCGCAGTCATCAGGATGGCGCGCAGGCGGCTGCCGGCGCCTTCGCGTGTGGCTTCAAGAAGCGGCCGGCCTTCATGGCGCGCGCGTTCGGCGAACGTGACCAGCAGAATCGAGTTGGCCACCGCAATCCCGATGGCCATGATGGCCCCCATGAAAGACTGAACGTTGAGCGTGGTGCCGGTGGCGAGGAGCATGAGGAGGACGCCACAGAGGA
>PLTJ01000273.1 GCA_003164455.1 Acetobacteraceae bacterium | reverse complement strand
ATCAACTCGGCGCCGGTGATCGACTCGATGCGCGCCTTGCCGTGGGCGCCGTCGGTCGCCAGCGCAACCTGCCAGCCCTGCCAGGATCGCGCCTCCACGCCCAGCGTTTGCAGCGCGATCGCCAGCAGCCCGGAGGTCACCTGCTCACCGGTCGCCACCACCGCGTCGTATTCGCGGGCATCGTGCAGGGCCGAAAGCTGGGTGCACCACGCCACCAGCTGATTGGTGGTGCCGGCCATGGCGGAGACGACCACGGCGACCTCGTTGCCGGCGTCAACCTCGCGCTTGACCCGTGCCGCGACGGTGCGGATGCGCTCCAGGTCGGCCACCGAGGTGCCGCCAAACTTCATGACGATGCGGGCCATCGAAATCATTCCGGGGTTTGGCCGCTCTTGCCCGGTTGCACGGCGGCCGCGAGCGGGACACATACTGGTGCGGTCGGGAGCGGGCAACATGCAAGCTGTGCGGGACGGCGGGCGAGCAGGCGGTGCGGGCGTTTCCGCCCGGGAAATCGCGCGCTTCGACGCGCTGGCGTCGCGCTGGTGGGACCCGGACGGACCGATGAAGCCGCTGCACCGGATGAACCCGCTGCGCATCGGTTGGATCGACCAGCGCATCGCCCCGGCCAGTCGGGTGCTCGATGTCGGCTGCGGTGCCGGGTTGGCCGCCGAGGCGCTGGCGCGGCGCGGCCACGACGTGTTGGGCATCGATGCCGCCGGCGCGGCGGTCGCCGCCGCCCGCGCCCATGCCGAGGGTTCGGGGCTGACGCTCGCCTACCGTGACGCGGTAGCCGGCGATCTGCTGGCCGAGGGCGCCCGTTTCCCGGTGATTTCCGCCCTCGAGGTGATCGAGCACGTGCCCGACCCGGTGGCGTTCCTGGCGGAGTTGGCGGGGTTGCTGGAGCCGGGCGGGACCCTGTTTCTGTCCACTCTCAACCGCACGCCGCGCAGTTTCCTCGTCGCCAAGCTGGGGGCCGAGTACGTGATGCGCTGGCTGCCCGTCGGCACCCATGACTGGCGCCGGTTCATCACGCCTGGCGAGATGGGCACCCTGCTGCGCGGCGCCGGGCTGCGCGTCGCCGACATCACCGGCCTGGTGTTCGACCCGTTGGCCATGCGCTGGAAGGCTGGCCGCGACACCGGCGTGAACTATCTTCTTGAAGCGACCGGCTAGCCGATGCGCACATATCAGGAGTGCGCCGAAGGCTATGCTCATTTCCGTGGGTTGAACCCCGGCCGCTCCGCTTGCTTCTCTGCCACGTGCAGGAGACCGATCGCATGCACACCGCACTGACCGAGCCTTCACTGCGTTTTCCACTCTCCGAGCCGCCGCCCTTCGGGGCGCCGATGGAAGTGGCGCCGGGGGTGCTGTGGCTGCGCCTGCCGCTGCCGTACCGGCTTGATCACATCAACGTCCACCTGATCGAGGACGGCGACGGCTGGGCGGTGCTGGACACCGGCATTGGCGACGCCCGCAGCCAGGAGATCTGGGAGGCGGTCCTGGCCGGTTCCCTGCGCGGCCGGCGGCTGACCCGCCTGATCGTGACGCATTTCCATCCTGACCATGTCGGTCTGGCCGGCTGGCTGGCGCGGCGGCATGACCTTGAGCTGTGGATGCCACGGCCCGAATACCTGTTCAGTCTGGCGCTGCAATACGCCCCGGCCGATCTGGGCACGGAGAGCTGGCGGCCATTCTACCGCCGCCACGGGCTGGACGAGGTGGTTACCGANNCGCGGCCATCATTATCTGCGCAGCACCACCGGCGTGCCCAGCACCTACCTGCGGATCAAACAAGGCGACACCCTCGACATCGGCGGGCGGAGCTTCCAGGTGCTGACCGGCGGTGGCCATACCCTGGAGCAGGCCATGTTGTACTGCCCCGAGGAGAAGCTGTTCTTTGCCGCCGACCAAGTGATCGCCAAGATTTCGCCGAATGTCAGCGTCACCGCCATGGAACCGGAGGCGAACGCGCTGGGCATCTATCTGCGCTCGCTGGCCAACCTGCGCCGGGCGGTTCCCGCCGAGGTGCTGGTGCTGTCCGGCCATGGCCTTCCCTTCGAGGGCNNTGCACCTGCGCATCGACGAGTTGATCGCCCACCACGCGGCGCGTTGCGCGCTGATCGCCGAGTCCTGCCGGGAGGTGCCGCTGGCAGCCGCCGACATGGTGCCGCTGGTGTTCCCGCGCCTACTGGACGAACACCAGACCGGCTTCGCCTTCGGCGAGATCCTGGCGCACCTGAACCACATGCTGGCGCAAGGCGAACTGGTGATGCAGGAGGACGAGGAGGGTGGCCGCCGCTACCGGCCAGCTGGGTAGCCGGTCGGTTCAGCCGTCGGCGCGCGGCACCCAGGGAATGTGGGCGATCTCGATGCCTTCGTCGGCCAACGCCTCGGCGTCGGTTGGGCTCGCCTCGCCGTAGATGCCGCGGCGGTCGCTGTCGCCGCGGTGAATGCGGCGGGCCTCGTCGGCGAAGCCGTCGCCGACATAGTCGCAATTCTTTTCCACCTCGGCGCGCAGGCGCTGCAGCATGGCGCGCACATGATCGGGCATGCGCCCGGCCACCACGGCTGGGGCGGGTGCGGGTGCGGGGGAGGCGGCGGGCGTGGCGGCCGGCGGCGGGTCGGGCACCACGGCAATCTCGCGCCGGGCAATGCTGCCCTTGCGCGGCACGGATGGGGACATCAGCGCGCGTTCAACCCTGGAGTCGCCGCACACCGGGCACTCCAGCAGGCCACGCGTGGCCTGCTGTTCGAAGGACGCGCTGTCCTTGAACCAGCCGTCGAAGCCGTGTCCGTCGGCACACTGCAACTGGTAATGGATCATGCGTGAATTCTACTGAAACCCTCTGAATGAAGCTTTGACATGGCGCAAGCTGGCGGTCTTCGCAAGAGACTGCCAACGACGGCAATCGGCGAGCGGCTTGTTCTCAGGCCGTCAGCACGGCGTCCAGCTTGCCCGACCGCTCCAGCGCCAGCAGCTCGTCGCAACCGCCGATGGTGGCCCCGTCGACGAAGATCTGCGGCACCGTGCTACGCCCGGAGCGGCGGATCGCCTCCTCCCGTTCGGGGCTGCCATGCGGCGCGTCGATCTCGCGGAACGCGGCTCCCTTGCGGGTCAGCAGGCTCACGGCTCGCGCGCAGTACGGGCACCAGCGTTGGGTGTAGATCTCGATTTCGGCCATCGCGTTCTCCTTGCCGCCCGGCAAATGGTCGCGCCGGCGCCTCACTGCAACCTCGGGTCGGGCACGCGGGCGGCGACCAGCACGTCCACCCCGGCCGCTCCGGCTTCCAGCAGAACGCGGGTGCAGGCGCCGCAGGTGGCGCCCGACGTGAGTACGTCATCGACCAGCAACACGCGCCGATCCGCGATCCGGCCGATCCGGCTGGGCCGCATCGCGAACACGCCCTTGACCGTCTCCGCGCGCGCGGCCCGGCCGAAGTCGCCCAGCGGCACGGTGGCCTTCGTGCGCACCAACGCGTCCGGCACCGCCGGCTTTCCCGACAGGCGGGCGAGCGCCTGGGCGAGCAGGGCTGCCTGGTTGTAGCGGCGCGCGATCAGCCGGCGCCGGTGCAGCGGCACCGGCACGATCACCTCGGCCTCGCGCAGCAGCGCCGCCCCGGCGCGCGCCATCAGCGGCGCCAGCGCGGCGGCGTATTCAGTGTGGTCGCCGTATTTGAACGCCAGCACGACGCGGCGCGACAGCAGATCGTAGCGCAGCGCCGCGCGGGCGCGGCCCCACGGCGGCTTGTCGGCGCGACAGTTAGGGCAGAGCCGGTCCCGTCCGCCCTGACCGGCATGGGCGAAGGGCGCGCCGCAACTGACACAGAACGGCTCGGTGACGAAGCCGGTCTGGCGGAAACAGTCCGGGCAGAACCGTCCCGGCGCGTCCACCGGCGCGTCGCAGGTCAGGCATTGCGGCGGCAACAGCAGATCCAGCGCGGCGCGAGCGGCGGTGGCGAGGAAAGAAAGGGGGGTGTGGGCCGTCATCAGGCCGGCTCGGGTACCCCGAACGTGACCGTACCGTCGCGTTCGATCTCACGGACCAGGTCGATTTCCCAGGACAGGTAGCCCCGCATGGCTCAGCCCGCCGGGGCCGCGCTCAGAGCGTTCATTGTCGCCTCCTTCTGCCCAGGCGGAGACTAGGCACGGTGCCGCCTTGGCAGCAACGTCCAGTGGGGGCACATGCTGGCGCATGAGCATGCACGTGTTCGACCGCACCGCCGTACGCCGCCACCGCGACCGCGCCGCGGCGACGGTGGCGGGGGTGGCCGACATCCTGGCCGATGCCGCGGACCGCCTGCTCGACCGACTCGACGACACCACCCGGCGGTTCGAGCATGCCTTGGACGTCGGTGGCCGCGGGGTGGTGGCGCCGCTGCTGCGCGCGCGGGGGATCGCGACGGTCAGTTGCGACCTTTCCGCGCGCATGGCCGCCCGCGCCGGCGGCCCGGCCGTGGCCGCCGACGAGGAGTTTCTCC
>PLTJ01000431.1 GCA_003164455.1 Acetobacteraceae bacterium | reverse complement strand
TCGGCATGGGCCGCATCGGCCGCGAACTCGCCCGCATGGCGGCGGCCTTCAACATGCAGGTGCACTACCGCGACGTGGCCCGCCTGCCGGCCGAGCTGGAGGGCGGCGCGATTTGGCACGACACCGAGGCCGCGTTCCTCGCGGCCTGCGATGTGCTGTCGCTGCACGCGCCGGGCGGGGGCGTCACCCGCAAATGGCTGAACGCGGAACGCATCGCCCTGCTGCCGCGCGGCGCGGTGGTGGTGAACGCGGCGCGCGGCACGCTGGTGGACGACGCCGCCCTGATCGCCGCCCTGCGCAGCGGTCAGGTGGGCTACGCGGGGCTCGACGTCTACGATGGCGAACCGACGGTCCACCCGGGCTACCGCGCGCTGGAACACGTCGTGCTGCTACCGCATTTGGGCAGCGCGACCGTGGAAACGCGCGAAGCCATGGGACACGTCGTGCTGGATGGCATCGACGCGGTGCTGGATGGACGCGAACCCGACAACTTGGTGCACTGAATGCGGGCCAAGCCATCCTGCATCAACATCGCGCCGTAGGGGGAGTCAACTCTCGGCGGTTGCATGCCCCCGCAACCAACGATCCCATCACTCCCCCAGAACGGCCGTTCCCTATCCGCGAACCGGTCGTTCGCGTATCTGCGCCGGCCTCCACGTCCGCAGGCTGCAGGAAGGCCGCCATCGGTGTTTCACCGATCGGTGGATGGGGCATGGTTCCACTCCATGGCGTTGGACGGAACGGCTTCGCCGAGTGGTGTCAGATCGCGGGATCGGGGTAGCTGGCGGGCAGGTGTATCCTTTTGAACCGGCGGCCATGAGGCGGCCCGTCGGTACATCAACGAAAGGAGACCACCATGTCGCCATTACGTGAGCGGATGATCGAGGACATGACCCTGGCCGGCCTGGCTCTGGGGACGCGACAGGCCTACACTCAGGCGGTGCGCCGGCTGGCAGCGCGTTACCGGCGCTCACCCGATCAGCTCAGCGAAGAGGAGGTACGCGGCTACCTGCTCGAGTTGCGCCAACAGGGCGCGGCGCGCGGGACGTTCAAGATTGGCTTATACGGCCTCCGCTTCCTCTACCAACACACACTCCGTCGTGATTGGGATCTGTTCCGGGAAAAAAAGGATCGTCGTACCTGGGCAGAAGCGGCTGCCTCACGCGCTGTCGGAGGATCAGGTCCGTCAACTGCTCGGCCACGTCCGCAACACGATCCCCCGGACCTGCCTCGCCACCATGTATGCGTGCGGCCTGCGCATCGGCGAAGCCACCAGGTTGGAGACCCGCTCCGTCGACCGCGCCAACCAGGTGCTGCGTATCATTGGCAAAGGCGACAAGGAGCGGCTGGTGCTGCTGCCCCAGCCGGTTCTTGACGAGTTGGGCACCGTGTGGCGGACCCATCGCAACCCGCGCTGGCTGTTCCCCAACCGGTGCGGGGACGGGCCGCTGAACCAACGCGTGCTGTCGCATACCTTCGCCGCTGCGGCTGACGCAGCGAGTCTTCGGCACGGGGTGACATCTCATGCTCTGAGGCACTCGTACGCGACACGGCTGATCGAGAACGGCGTCGACATCCGGGTCGTGCAGATCCTGCTCGGCCACTCGCGTATCGCGACCACCACTATCTATACCCACCTCACCACACCCACCCGGGCATCGCTCCACACTCTGCTCGATCGGTTAATGATCGACCTCTGAGGCACGGTCATGATCGAGGTCGCCGACGTGTTCCGCCGCTTCGCGGCGGACTACCTCTCGGCTCACGGCGCATCGATGCTGCCCTCACACCGACGCGCCATCGAAGACATCCTCAACTGCCGCACCGCTGCACTCGGTGGCCAGGTCTGGCGTTGCGAGCAGTGCGATACCGAGATGTTCTCCTGGCACTCCTGTGGCAATCGCAGCTGCCCAAAGTGCCACACCGCCCAGACACAGGAGTGGCTGGAACGCCGGCGGGCGGAGATGCTGCCGGTTCCGTACTTCCACATCACCATCACCGTGCCCGAACAACTGCGCGACGTGCTGCGCGCCAATCAGCGCGATGGTTATGGCGTGTTGATGCGAGCCAGCGCGGCGGCAATTATCGAACTCGCCCGCGATCCACGTTACGTCGGCGGCAGCGTCGGGGTGCTCGCGGTGCTGCACACCTGGACACAGCAATTGAACCTCCACCCGCATGTTCATTGCCTGGTCAGCGGCGGCGGGATCTCCGAGGACGCCAGCACCTGGCATCCGGCACGCCGGAAGTTCCTGGTTCCCATCAAGGCTCTCGCCAAACTGGTGCGCGGCAAATGCCGCGCGATGCTCCGCCAGACGTGTCNNGAACAGGCGGTGCTCGACTACCTCGCCCGTTATGTCTTTCGCGTCGCTCTCACCAATGCGCGGATCGTCGGTCTCGATGATGAAACCGTTACGATCCAATACAAGGAACGCAGGACCGGACGCTCACGAACCTGCCGTCTGAGCGGCCATGAATTCATGCGCCGCTTCCTTCAACACGTGCTGCCGCGCGGCTTCCATAAGGTGCGTTACTTCGGCCTGTGGCATCCCGCACAACGCCATAACGCCGTCCGGGTGAGGCAAATGCTGCAACTCCAGGCGACACCGAAGTTCGATCCGCCGCCAGACTTCGTTGTGCCGCCGCTCACGCCATCCGGCGCGGAGCCGCCACCATCGATCGAGCCGCTGATCTGCCCGCACTGTCAGGGGCGGCTGATCTACATCCGCACGCTCTCGCCGCGTCAGGCCATGGGGCCGTGATCACCACATCCACGTCCGCGGCCAACTGGTGGTCTCGTTGTCGCGTGAGTGCCCACGCCATGGAGATCTGTTGCCAACAATGCAATTCGACACCCGCATATTGACCCAAATGACGCCATCAACCATCTCGAAAACGCCACTCATCGCCGTTACGCCGCGGTCGTGCCCCTCAGGTGGCAGTTGCTGAGCCGACATCATCTGCCTCGATACAGACCGCCCTGAGCGAAATTTCCATACTGCCTCACCGACCCCCGACATCCCCGCGTTCGTCCAACGGAGCTTCCGCGGCGGCTGCGCGCCGCGAAAACTCTTAAATCGTTACGT
>PLTJ01000441.1 GCA_003164455.1 Acetobacteraceae bacterium | reverse complement strand
CGCTTTCCGTCCTCGAAGCGATGGCCTCGGGGCTGGCGGTGGCGGCGACCGACGTGGGCGACGTGGCGGCGATGCTGGCGGCGGAGAACCGGCCTTTCGTGGTGGCGCGCGACGCGGCGGCACTGGCCGGGGCCATGGCAGCGCTACTGGCCGACCCGGCGCGGCGATGCGCCATCGGAAGCGCCAACCGTGCCCGCGCGGAGCAGGAATACGGCGAGGAAAAAATGTTCCAGGCCTACGCCGCCCTGTTCGGCAAATAGGTCTTTGGCAGATCAGTTATGTGATATAACTATCGCGCCAGATCCGCTTGGTTACGACGCCTTCTCGGCATCGAGAACCAGCACCCCCTCCACGCGCGCCGCCCGCGCCAGTTCGGCATCGAGGGTCGCCAGCGGCAGCGCCTCGCGCTGCGCCAGTTCCAGATAGCTCGCGTCATAGACGCTGAGCCGATGCCGCCGCGCCAGCGCCAGTACCGCGGCTTCCTCCGGGGAGCGGTCAACCGTCACCCCGAGCCGGGCAATCCAGCGCAGAAAGGCGGCGGTATCGGCCTCGGCCAGTCGCCCGCGCCGCTCGTTGACGATGAGCACATTGCGCACCTCGAACCACCACAGGCCCGGTACGCGCGCCTCGTCGCCGCGGATACGCTCCAGCGCCAGGGCGGCAACCGGATGGTCCTCGTCCGCGAAGGCCCAGCACGCGGCGATGGAAGCATCGAGCACGAAGGGCATCAGTACTTGTGTCCCTCGTGCCGCGCCGACAGCAGCTCGGCGACGGTGATCNNCGCCGCCGGTGCGCCTCGGGCACGATCCGGGCGATCGATCGGCCGTGACGGGTGATGACGATGCTCTCGCCCCGTTCGACATCGTCGAGCAGTTGGGGAAGATGCGCCTTGGCCTCGGAAGCCTGGATTTCGCGCATGACGGGACGCCTTGTTTGATTGGTCAATTTGACCGGTCAGAATATAGCACCCGGCGGAAAATTGCCAACTGCCCCTGGCTGGTCGCCTCCCAGCCGAAGCGCTCGGCATAGGCCCGGCTTGTCGCCCGCGACGGCATGTCCGCCCACAGGTCGCGCACCGCCGCGGCAATGCCCGCCGGCGTGTTGGCCGCCACGATCAGCCCGGCCGCACGCTCGCGCACCACTTCGGGATTGCCGGGAATGTCGCTCGCCACCACCGGCACACCACAGGCCATCGACTCCAACAGAACATTCGCCCAACCCTCCCGGCTCGAGGCGAGGACAGACAGGTCCGCGGCAGAATAGTACTGCGACATAACCACATGCGGCACTGCCCCCAGCAGCCGCACCCGCCCAGCCAGCCCGAGCCGCTCGGCCAGCGCCGCCAGCCGCGCCCGCTCCGGCCCCTCGCCGACGATGAGCAAGGAAAATTCTGGCAACAGGCGCAGGGCCTCGATGGTCAGGTGATGGCGTTTGCGTTCGATCAGCGCGCCCACCGAAATCAGCGTCGGCCCGGTCAGCCCCAGGGCCGCGCGGGCGGCTTCACGCTCGAGCGGACGGAAGATTTGCGTATCCACGCCATTCCGCAGAACCGTGATTTTCTCGCCCGCCGCGCCCAGCCCCAGCAGCGCCGTGCGCAGTCCGGCGCTGACGGTGATGACGGCGGCGGCACGGGCCACCGCGTCCAGAATCAGCCGCCGCGGCGTCGGATGATTGGGGAACTGCGTCACATCCGAGCCGCGCGCGGTCAGCACCACGGGGAGGGCGAACTCCGCCCCCAGCCGCACCGCCGCGACACCGTCGGGATAGAGGTAGTGGGCATCGATGGCGTCGAACCGCGCGCCTTCCGTCAGCAGGCGGCGAAGGGCGCGCCGGCTGGCCTGGTGCAGCAGGAACGGAGAGAAATTCATGCCGAACCGTGGAATGACGGCAAAGCGCGGGTGATAGATGGTCAACCCGTGCCGGCTCTCCCGCGCCGGCACCCGCGCATAGGCGCCCCAGCGGCCGAATGCCGCCGCCCCGCTGGGGAAGAACGGCACCGGCGCCAGCACCGTGCTCACCGCCTCGCCGGTCGCCACCAGATGGCGCAACCGGTTCTCGACGAAAACGCCGTGGTTCGGCTGCTCCCGGTTGGGAAACAGGGTGGTGAACGTCAGCAGCCGCAGCGGCGGCACTGCTAGGGCTTCGCCCCGCCCAGATCGGCCAGTAGCTTGCGGGCCGCCGGCTTGTCGTCGAACTCGGCCGGGGATTTGACCAGTTGGGTCAGCAACTCGACCGCCTTGTCCTTCTGGCCGGTGTCGTTCAGCGCCACCGCCAAGTGATAGAAGATGGCCGCTTCGGTCGACAGGTTGTGGGCCGCCTGGGTCAACAGAATCAGCCCCACCTTGGCGTTGCCCTGCTTGGTGAGGATCCAGCCCAAGGTGTCGGCGGATTGCGGCCCGGGCGCGAGCAGATAGGCCTTCTGAGCCATCGCCAGCGCCCGCGGGTCGTCCCGGGTCTGGTAAATCCAGGCCAGATTGTTGAGCGCGATCGGGTCGTTCGGCTGCTCGGCCAGTACCGCCTTCAGGTGCTCCTCGGCGTCCGCCGTGCGGTTGGCCTGCAGGTCGAGCGAGGACAGCGTCCGGATGGCTTCGATGTCCTTGGGTTCGCGCAGCAACCAGCTCTGCAACACATGCTGCGCATCGGCCGGCCGGCCGGCACTCAGCAGCGCCAGCGCGGTCGCTGTCGCCAGCGCGCTGGAGGGATGCGCCTCCAGCTCCGCCTGGTAGGCGGTAACGGCATCGGCATAGCGCTGCACCGACATGTACAGCCCGCCCGTCAGCAGCCGCGCCGCCGGCAGGTTGGCCGCGTTCTTGGCCAGCTCACTGGCGGTGGCCAGCCCGGCGCTCAGGCCGCCGGTGCGGAAATCGACCGCCACCAGGGTCTGCAACAGCAACGCGTTCCC
The DNA here is from genome assembly GCA_003164455.1 of Acetobacteraceae bacterium. Taxonomy (GTDB): domain Bacteria; phylum Pseudomonadota; class Alphaproteobacteria; order Acetobacterales; family Acetobacteraceae; genus Rhodovastum. The sequence goes on along the minus strand of PLTJ01000441.1, from coordinate 23,393 downwards.
GGGCGAGGCTTCCAGCCCCCTGTTGAGCACCGTCTTGGCCTCATCGACGTTCTTGGCCCGCACCAGCAGGTCGGCCAGCCGGCGGCGCGTCTCGATGTCCGCCGGGTTGGCCGTCAGCTCCTGGCGGTAGGTGTCCTGCGCCTCCCGGTCCATGCCCAGCGTTTCCTGCAGCCGGGCCCGGGCGATCAGCACGCCGGGCAGCCCGGCCTGATCCTTCGGTATCGTGTCGAGCATGGCATAAGCCTTGCGCGTCTCGCCGGTGTTGGCCAGCAGGTCGGCCAACGCCACGGTCAAGCCGATATTGCCCGGCACCGCCTTGCGGGCCGCCTCCATGAGCCCGACCAGCTGGTCCGCCTTGTTCTCCGCCAGCAGAATGCCGGAAATCGCCGCCAACGCCGGGGTGTTCGCCGGCTCCTTGTCGAGCAGGACGAGCAGCAGCTTCTCGGCGTCGGCGCCGCGCCCCTGCTGGGCCAACACCTTGGCCAGGTTCAGCCGCGCCGCGGTGGAGGTGGGATCGGCGCTCAACGCGCCCTCGAAAGCGGCTCGCGCACCGTCGAGATCGAACCGCTCCAGGCGGATGAGCCCGAGCAGGTTGCTGATCTTCGCCGGGTTGTTGCTGGGTTGCTGGCGCAGCTTCGCCAGTTCGGCGTCGGCCTTATCGACGTCGCCGGCCGCCAGCGCCGCCATCACCAACTGCTCGCCGAGGCCGGCCTTGTCGGGCGTCAGCTCGAGCGAACGGGCCAGGTTGATCTCCGCCCCTCCGGCATCGCCGATCCCCAGGCGGATACCGGCGATCCGCTCCAACACCTCGGAATTGTCAGTGGCGAGCCGGGCGGCCTTGTCGAGGGTCTGCAGCGCGAGGGCGGTCTGTCTGGTCTGGATGTAGGCGTTGCTGAGCTCCTCCAGCAGTTCAACATCGACCAGGCCGGCATCCATCGCTTTCGTCAGCACCGGGATCATCTGCTGCGGCTGGTGCGCCCGCGCGTAAATGCCGGCGAGCAGCTTGTAGCCGGCGATGTCCGTCGGCATCCGGGCCACGTACTTGGTTGCCGCGTCGGTGGCCTGCGCGGTCTGATCGAGGTTGATCTTTACCAGCGCCTGGAAATATTCGCCGCGGGGAAAGCGCGAAATGACCGTCGAAATGTTTTCCAGAGCGGTATTCGCCCCCTGCCAGTCGCCGGCATGTGCCAGCAGTACGGTCAGGAAATAGTTGGCGAGCGGATTACGGGGATCGCTCTTTATGACGGCATCGACGTCTTCCCGCGCCTTCTGGAACTGGTTCAGGGCGATCAACGTATTGGCGCGCTCAAGCCGGATATTGATGATGTCCGGTGTGATCGCGAGCGCTTCGGTGAAGGCCGCCACCGCCGCCTCGTAGTTGCCGCGGGAGTGCAGCAACTGGCCTTTCAGCAGCAGGGTATCGACCGAACGGGGATTGATTTCCAGCGCGCGGTTGATCTTCAGCTCGGCGGTGGCGAGATCGTTGCTGGCCAGCGCCACGCGGGCGGCGGTGAGCGGCGCCTCGACGATGTTCGGCTCCAGCCGCTCGGCCTCGGCGATCGTGGCCCGTGCCGCCGGCACATCCTTCAGCCCCAGTTCCGCCATCGCCCTGGTGACCAGCAGGGGGCCGGCCTCATCTGGCGCGAGGCCCTCGGTGGAAAGGCCCTTCACCTCCTGGAAGCGGCCCTGGGCAAGGTAGGCGCGGGCCAACAGGGGCATCACCGCGCGGTTGTTCCAGCCGCCGGCCTGGGCGAGCTTGAACTCCTTCTCGGCAGCCACCGGGTCGCCGAACTGCAACTGCACCACGCCGAGCCGGAAATGCGCCTCCGCACTTTGCGGCCGGTCGCGCAGCATGGCGCGCAGCGCAATCTGTGCGGTATGCAGGTCGCCGCGCGCCATGGCGGCACGGGCCGTGCTGAGATAATCATGCGACAGGTGCCAGTACCAGGCACCGCCACCGGCGGCACCGCCGACCAGCAGGATTGCCAGAACAACCAGAAGATACTTCTTCTTCATGCGTCACCATTGCCGGAGAAACCACCGCCGCGGCGGTCGCGTCGGCGCAGGCATACCGCGTCCTGCCCATCCTGCCGAGACGTTTTGCGGGCTGGGGAGGGCGGGGCTGTCGATGTCGATCCGGCGAGGCCGGCTTTCCCGGAACCGGCCCGGTTTCGATCGGGTCCCGTGAACAGGATATAAATGCAGTTCCAACGCCACGATCGCGCAATCTCGCCAGGCCGGCAATTGTGAACGTTCCTGGATCGACGGAATGCACAACTTCCCTGCGGCGGTCTTGCCCGCAGGACAACCACAGATCGTGCTGGTCCGACTGTTTGTGGCAATCGGCGGGGGATCAAAGATCTGTTCTCCCGTCAAGTCGCCCGTGCTATGCAAGTGTCCACCTGTGACAGGCGGACTTTGTGCTGGAATACCCCCATGCCAGACGCCACCAGCACCCGCTGGTGCCCAACGCTTTTTGCCAGCCGGGGAGATGCCTTTGGCGCGCCGTCCCGGACCGGCCCTGTGCAGGCGTGTAGCTCAGTGGCAGAGCACTGCCATTACATGGCAGAGGTCGGGGGTTCGATTCCTTCCGCGCCTATCCCATATGCATGCGCGGTTTCCTTTTGCTGACACCGGAACGGTCATGACAGTCATCTCCCGCCTGGCCTGCGTCGTGGCACTTGCCCTGCTTGCCGGCTGCGCCGGCAAGTCCCCGCCCGTCATCGATCCGGCCACGGCCGCGGATGCCGCGGCGGCGGCGAAACCGGATGTCTATGTGATCGGCCCGGGCGATCAGTTGAACATCTTCGTCTATGACTCTCCGCAGCTCAGCATGGCGGTGCCGGTACGCCCGGACGGGCGGATCTCCACCCCGCTGGTGCCCGAAATGATGGCGGCCGGCAAAACGCCGAGCCAACTGGCCCAGGACCTGACCGAGCGGCTGAAGGAATTCGTCAAGGACCCGAATGTTACCGTCATCGTGAGCGGCTTCGTCGGCCCGCTGAACCGGCAGATCCGGGTGATCGGCGAGGCCGCGGAGCCACAGGCGGTGCCCTATCGCGATCACATGACCGTGCTCGACCTCATGATCATGACCAAGGGACTGACCCACTACGCCGCCGGCAACCGCGCCGTGATCGTGCGGCACATCGGCGACAAGCAGGAAACCATCCACGTGCATCTGGACGATCTGCTGAAGGACGGCGATATCGACCAGAATGTCGAGATGCAGCCCGGCGATACGCTTATCATTCCACAGTCCTGGTTCTGAGGGGAGATCCGCGTGGACGAACTCCGCTCTCTGCTCCGTCGCTATCTCCTGGGTGCCTGGCGCAAGCGCTGGTTCGCCATCGCGGTGTGCTGGATGATCTGCGTGGCCGGCTGGGTGTTCGTCTCCACCATTCCCAACCAGTACGAGGCCAGCGCCCGGCTGTACGTGGATTCGGACTCCGTGTTGACGCCGTTGCTGAATGGCCTGGCGCTGGACGACACGCCGACCAATCAGCTCGACATCCTGCAACGTACCCTGCTGAGCCGGCCCAATCTGGAGAAACTGATCTCCAAAACCGACCTGGAACTGTCCATTGCCGGCCCGGCCGACCTCGAGAAGCTGGTCGCCAACCTGTCCACCGGCATCCGGATCTCGCCGCAGACCCGCAATCTGTTCACCATCTCCTACCGCAACGCCACGCCCAAGCTGGCCTACGACGTGGTGCAAAGCATCCTGTCGATCTTCGTCGAGAGCAAAGTCGGCGCCAACCGCGCCGACATGGAAAACGCGCGGGTGTTCCTGCAACAGCAGATCTCCCAGTACGAGCGGCAACTGCGCGAGGCCGAGGCACGGCGCGCCGAGTTCCGCACCAAGTACATCGACCTGCTGCCGTCGGATGCCGGCGTGTCGCGGCTGGATGGCGCGCGCGCCGAGGTGCGGGCGCTGGAGGGCCAGCTGAAGGACGTGCTGACCAAACGCGACATGATGCGCCGCGAGATGTCCACCATGCCGGCGGAACTGACGATGGATTCCGACACCAGGCCGGTGATCCTGCCCGGCAGCTTCGGCGCGGCCGCGGCGGAAAACACGCAACTCATCCAGGCCGAGGCTCAGCTGGCCATGCTGCGGCTGCGCTATACCGAGCAGCACCCGGATGTGGTCTCCGCCCGCAACCAGGTCGCCGCCCTCAAGGCCGCCGCCGCCGCCGCCCCGGCACAGCAATCGCCGGCGGCCATGGCCGCCCAGCAACTGGCGGCGTTGCCAAAGCCGCCCGCACGCACCATGCCCAATCCGGTGTACGAGCAGATGCGCATGCAGCTGTTCGAGCAGGAAACAGTGATCGCCTCGCTGCAACGGCAGATCGCCGACGGCACCCAGGAACGCGACCGGCTGGAGGAGATCGCCCATAACGTGCCCGGGCTGCAGGCCGAGTACGCCAACCTCAACCGCGACTACGATGTGCTGCACCAGAATTACACCGAGCTGCTGAGCCGGCGCGAGTCGATGCGCATCTCCGCGGCCGCCGACAGCGATGCCGAGAAGATCAAGATGCAGATCGTCGACCCGCCGCAGGTGCCGCAGATCCCGGTGGCGCCGAAGCGGGCCGTGCTGCTCTCCGCCGTACTGATGGCCGGCATCGGTGGCGGGCTCGGCCTGGCCATCCTGATGCTGCAGTTCGACCGGTCCTTCCACTCCATCGAGGATCTGCGCGACATTGGGCTGCCCGTGGTGGGCGGCATCTCCATGCTGGGCATCACCGTGCCGATGCGCCGCCGGGTGTTCTCGGCGGCCAGCTTCGCCATGGCGGTGCTGCTGCTCTGGGCCGTCTATGGCGGCCTGATCTATCGCCTGCTGCAAACGCCGGGCGCGGCATGAGTTCAGACCAAGGCGACCACCTGGTCGAGCGCGCGGCCGCCCTGCTGCGCAGCGGCGCGGGCTTCGCGGCGGAAACCGATGGCGCCCCGGCGCCGGCCGCCGCCGCGGCGCCGCCGGTTTCCGCGCCGCCCATCATTCCCGCCCACCTCACCCACACCATTCCCAGCATGGCGCCGCCGCCGCTCGAGCTGCCGCGCCTGGACATAGAGACGCTGAAACGGGCCGGGCTGGCGCTGTCCGGACGGGCACGAACCCGCATTTCGGAAGAGTACCGCATCACCGTCGGCCGTATCCTGCGCACCCTGCGGGCCACCAAGACCCGCACCGAGCCCAGCAACCTGCTGATGGTCACCAGCGCCAAACCGGGCGAAGGCAAGAGCTTCACCGCGCTCAACATCGCCGCCAGCATCGCCCAGAACGGGCAGGGCGAGGTGCTGCTGGTGGACATGGACGCCAAGCCCAAGTCGCTCAGCGCGACGATGAGCCTGACCGACGCTCCCGGGCTGTACAACCTAGTCGCCAACCCGACACTGCGGATCGAGGACACTCTGATACGCACCGCCATCGGCGGCCTGTCCTATCTGCCGATCGGCTCGCGCGACGTCACCGCCTCCGAACCGGGCGTGAGCCGGCCGGTCAGCGCGACGATCGAACGGCTGCGCCGCCGCTTCGCCCACCACTTCATCATCCTGGACTGCGCGCCCTGCCTGTCCACCAGCGATCCGAGCACGCTGGCCGCCCTGGTTGACCAGGTCATCATGGTGGTGGAAGCCGAGCGGACCCAGCGCAGCGAACTGGAATCCTCGCTCGAGCTGCTGCGCGCCTGCCCGAACATCACCCTGGTGCTGAACAAGGTCCGGCTGACCAACAGCTATACCTTCGGCGCCTACTATTATTACGGTTCCAAACCCTGACACGGCGCCAGACCTTGACACGCCCCCAGGTCTGGAACCGGTTCAGGCCGTGGCGGACAGCACTCCCGACCGGGCGATACAGACGTTTGTGCGCCGGCTTGTCGGCCGCCGCGACCCTGCTGCTCGCCGCCCCGCCGTTCGTCCCATCGGCCAAGGCCCAGCTGCTCCCGGACACCGGCACCACGATGCAGGTCGGCGCCCTGCATCAACAGCTCGAGGGGCTGCTGAACACCGGCGCCAGCACAACCGCCAGCCCGGGCTGGACGATCTCGCCGGCTCTCGGGGCCCAGGAAAGCTGGACCAACCAGCTGCTGGGACTGAACGGCACGGGCAAGAGTTCCTTTATGACCACACTCCTCCCGTCCGTGCTGATCAACGGCCAGACCGATCGCACCAACACCACCATCAACTACGCCCCCTCGCTGGAATATTACAGCAACGCCAGCCAGTACCAGATCAGCCAGAACCTCGACGCCGCCAGCAAGATCACCCTGGTGCCGGAGCGGCTGTTCCTCGACCTGCGCGGCTTCGCGTCGGTGCAGCCCACCTACGCCGGCTATGGACCGGCCGGCACGACCGCGGTGGCCAACCAGGCCCAGACCCAGACCCTGGGCTTCTCGGCGCATCCCTATCTGCGCCAGTCGTTCGGCGATCTCGGCGACGCCGAGCTGGGCGCGACGCTGTCGCACGCCTCGCAGAACGGCGTGACCGCCAGCGTGGCGTCCGGCCAACCCGCGCCCATCACCACCGTGGGCGGACAAAACCTCACCTCGGAGCAGGAATATTTCTCGCTCAGCTCGGGGTCGGCGTTCGGCCGCACCAGCGCCAGCATGATGCTCTCGGCAAACCAGGACACCGGCAGCGGGGTGATGAACAACGCCTCCCAGGACGAGGCCGTGATCAATCTCGGCTACGCCATCACCCGCAGCGTCACCGCCCTGACCTCGTTCGGCTACGACGACATCCACTATGCCGGCACGCCGCCCTACACCTATTCCGGCCCGCAATGGAGTGTCGGCGCGCACTGGGTTCCCAACCCGGACAGCTCCGTCACGGCGACCTACGGCAGCCAGGAAGGGGTGCAGTCCGCCCAGTTCAACGCCAGCTATGCCGTAACCGCCCGCACCCGCGTGTTCGCACGCTATTCGGAAGGGATCACCAGCGGTCTGGAACAAATACTCAACGCGATGAACGGGTCCTCCCTGGACACGGCGGGCAACCCGATGGCGAACGGCACCCCGGTGCAGATCAACAACAGCTTCTACGGCGTGCAGAACAACCTGGCGCGGGTGACCGACGCCTCGGTCACGGTGACCACGCTGCTCGATCGCGATGCGATCTCGGTGACCTTCAGCCGTCAGCAGAGCCACCAGATCGCCGCCGCCGCCGCCACCAGCGCCAGCAGCCTGAACGCCACTGGCTGGTACGGCACGCTGACCTGGCAGCGCAGCCTCTGGCCGGACCTGAACGCCTCCGCCTTCGTGGAGTGGGGTACCAACCAAGGCCTCCAGACCGGCACCGGCCAGAATTCCGATACGCTGGTGTTCAGCCTGAATCTTTCCTATGTGGTCTCGCGGACCGTAAGCGCCTACGCGCAATACAGCTGGACCCGCCAAAACTACACCGGCACGGCCGGCACCGTCCCGATACTGCCCACCAGCCTGATCGTCATTGGCGCGCGCAAGACATTCTGAGCATCCGGCCCGGCACATCAACCATGTACGAGCGCCACTACAACCTCACCGGATCGCCCTTTCAGCTCACCCCGGATACCCGCTTCTTCTATGGCAGCCGCGGACACAGCCGGGCGATCGCGCACCTGACCTTCGGACTGGCCCAGGGCGAAGGCTTCATCATCGTCACCGGCGAGGTGGGCGCGGGCAAGACCACGCTGATCGAGCGGCTGCTGAGCCAGCTCGACCGCAACACCTATGCGGTGGCCCACATCAACACCACCCAGGTCTCGGGCGACGACCTGTTCCGGCTGGCGCTCAGCGGCTTCGGCGTGGACGGGACGGAGGCCAGCAAGGCAGCGCTGCTGCTGCGTTTCGAGGAGGCGCTGCGCGACCACCGTCTGGCCGGACGGCGCTGCCTGCTGATTGTCGACGAAGCGCAGAACCTGACCCTGGCGGCGCTGGAAGAGCTGCGCATGCTCTCCAACATCACCGAGAACGGGCGGGCCTCGTTGCAGACCATCCTGATGGGGCAGCCGCAGTTCCGCCGCCTGCTGGCCAGCCCCGACCTCGACCAACTGCGCCAGCGCGTGCTGGCCTCGTACCATCTCGGCCCGCTCAGTGGCGACGAAACGCGGGCCTATATCGAGCATCGGCTGGCCATGGTGGGCTGGCGCGGCAACCCGCACTGGGAGGACGCCGCCTTCGCCGCCGTCCATGACCATACCGGCGGCATTCCGCGCCGGATCAACCGGCTGTGCGGGCGGGTGCTGCTGTACGGCGCACTGGAGGCGGCCGGCACGATCAGCGCGGCGATGGTGCTCCACACCGCCGCGGAACTGGCCGAGGACCTGGAAGGGCTGCCGGCGGCCCAGGCCGCGGCGGCCGCCGCCGCGCCGGCGGATCTGCGGGGCCGCGTCGCGGCGCTGGAGACGCAGATAGCGAAGCAGAAACGCGTGTTCCAGCGGCTGATGGACGTGCTCGGCGGGACAGGAGAGTCATGACGCACCCGACCATCGTGAATGCCCTGACCGTCGATGTGGAGGACTACTTCCAGGTCCAGGCGCTGGCCAACTCGGTGCCGCGCGCGGCCTGGGAGGACATGCCGCGACGGGTGGAAGCCAACACCGAACGCCTGCTCGCGGCCTTCGCGCGGGCCGGCGTGCACGCCACCTTCTTCACCCTGGGCTGGGTGGCCGAACGCCATCCCGCGCTGATCAAGCGCATCGTCGCCGGCGGCCACGAACTGGCCAGTCACGGCTATGGCCATGAACGGGTGGACCGACTGGGGCCGGAGGCGTTCCGCGCCGATGTCGGACGGACCAGGAAGCTGCTGGAGGATGCCGGCGGCGTGGCGGTGAGCGGCTATCGCGCGCCCACTTTCTCGCTGAACGCCGGTACGCCCTGGGCCTTCGCCATCCTGGCGGAGCAGGGCTACCGCTACAGTTCGAGCGTGTATCCGGTGAAGCACGACCTCTACGGCATGCCGGACGCGCCGCGCTTTCCTTACCGGCCCGATGCGGGGGCGCTGTGGGAGATTCCGATGACCGCGCTGCGGATGTGGGGCCGCAATTGGCCCTGCGCCGGCGGCGGCTGGTTTCGCGTGCTGCCCTATCCGGTGTTCCGGCTGGGGCTGCGCCGGTTCAACCGGACGGAGGCGGCGGCGGGGGTGTTCTATACCCATCCCTGGGAATACGACCCGGAACAACCGCGCGTGCGCGTGCGCAGTCCGCTGTCGCGGTTTCGCCACTACGTGAACCTGGCGCGCACCGCCGGACGACTGGAGCGGTTGTTGCGCGATTTCGCCTGGGACCGGATGGACCGGGCCTTCGCCAGTGTGCTGGAGCAGCCGCGCCCTTGACGATCCAGGTAACGGTCGGCGTTCCTGCCTACAATGGAGCGGCAACGCTCCGGCGAGCGGTTGAGAGCATCCTTCGTCAGACACACAAGGATTGCCTGATCCATATCTCCGACGACGGCTCCACGGATGGCACGCGCGCGGTCGGGCTGGCGCTGGCGGCGGCACACGTCCCTGTTTCGTACACGCGCCAGGAGACCAATCTCGGACCCTCGCCGAATTTCCGTTTCCTGCTGCGACAGGCGAGCACGCCCTATTTCATGTGGCTCGCCCAGGACGACACTCTCGAGCCGACCTACGTGGAACGGATGCTGGCCGTGCTGGAGAGCGATCCTGGCCTGGTGACCTGCGTCTCGCGCGTCCGCTTCGTGCGCCCCGACGGCAGCACGCGGCTGGCCGGCGGCACTTATCCGTTGCAGGCGGACAGGGTGACGAATCTCGCCGCCTATCTCTCGGGGCCGGACGACAATGCGCGCCAGTACGGCCTGCACCGTACCGAGGTGCTGCAAAAGGCGTTCCCCACCAGCGATTTCCTGATCGGCTACGACTGGGCGCTGATGGCCGGAACACTGCTGTACGGCCGGCACGCGGAGGTTCCCGACGTTTTGATGGTCCGCGAGGAAACCCCGCTCCAGGACTACATGGTCATGATCCGCCACCATGCGCGCGGGTGGCTGGAGCGGGTTTTGCCGATGCTGCCGATGAGCCGCGATCTGATCTTCCGCCAAAAAATCCCGTTGCGGCTGCCGGTGCTGAAGGCGCTGCTGCATGTCAATCTCTCGATGCACTTCCTGTACGTGGGGTCACGTTGCCCAGGTTACGCCAGGGTCGGGCGGTTCCTGCAGCGGCATCTGCTATGGCGCCTGCAGACCCGGCCGGCGAAGGGCGAGTCGTAGATGGACGATTCCGCCCCGCTGACATTGTCGCGCATGGTGCGCCTGATGTACTGGGAGGCGCGGCGGCACCGGAAGTATCTGCTGCATCTCGCGTCCATCCTTTGCAGCCTGGTCAAAAACGCTTCTGCGCTGTGGCTGCGGCGGGGTTTTTCACGCCGACGGCCACTGGTGGCGATCGCCCTGGTGGAGCATATGGGCGACATCGTCGCCGGCGAGCCGATTGCCCGCCTGGCGCGGCGGCGGTTTCCGCAGGCGCGGATATTCTGGATCGCGCGCGCGCCCTACGTATCGCTGCCCGCCGGCTATCCCGAAGTGGATCGCGTCGTCACCGTGGTCTGCCTGACCGAATGGATCCTGTTGCAGCGCCTTAAGCCGTTCGATGTGGTCTGGGACCTGCACATCAACGGCCGCATCTGCCCGCGCTGCGGCATTCCGCAAATCAAACCCGGCGACCCGTTGGATATCGACAATTTCTTCGATTACGGCGGTCTGCTCGAGGTGGAGTGCCACAACGCCGGTCTGCCCGGAATGACCGACGGCCCCGCGATCGCGCCGCCCGCGGCGGCGGCGGCGACGGTCGATGCCTTGTTGTTGCCGTCCCGTTTCATCGTCGTCCATTGTCAATCGAACGACCCGCGCCGGGACTGGTCCGCCGACAAATGGCGCGAGCTCGTCGCCCGCATCCTGGCCGCCGACCAGACGGTGACCATCGTGGAAGTGGGCCTGCGGCCGCTGGCCGTGCCGCAGGACGGCGCCCGGCAGCGTACGCTGTGCGGCACGCTGACCATACTGGAGACGGCCGAGGTCATCCGCCGGGCGCGGCTGTTCGTCAGCACCGACAGCGGGCCGGCACATCTGGCCAACGCCGTCGGTACCCGGGGCGTGATTCTGCTCGGCGCCCTGTTGCGCTTCCGCTCCTACACGCCGTACAGCGGCGGCTACGCGACCGGGGAAACCGCCGATATCGTCCGTGCCGACGGACCCGTCGCCGACCTTCCGGTGGACGCCGCCTTCGCCGCCGTGATGGCGCGTTCCGCGATTTGACTTCCGGTTGCAACCGCGTTGGCAGAGGATCTTGACGTGTCGTCAAAGAGGCAGATACCGGCTTTCGAAACGATCCGCCGGTTACTGAACAAGAGCCCCGCCGAGCGGATGGACGCGATCAAGGCGACGGTCCGGCACGCCTTGATCCGAATCGGAATCGTCCCCGAGATCGGCCCGCGCCGTTTTCGCCGGCTCATGGTGAACAACACGGCCTTGGTCAGTCCGCACCTGCGCACGGCGGCTCTCATCGCCCACGATCGCTACATCCACGAATTGTTGTCCGACCCGCTGTATGAGGACAAACGCAGGCTTCTGCCCTTCGGTTTCAAGGTCTATTCGCAAAACGACGAGGACGGCATCATCCAGGAGATCTTTGCCCGGATCGGTCACGGATCGCGGATCTTCGTCGAGTTCGGCGTCGAAACCGGCCTGGAGAACAACACGCTCAAACTGTTGCTGGAGGGCTGGAGCGGCCTCTGGCTGGAGGGTTCCGAGCGCGACGTCAAACAGATCAACACGAAATTCAGCGATGTCATCGCGCAGGGTCGCTTGCAGGTGCGGAATGCCTTCATCGACCGCGATAACCTCAATGGCCTGATCGGGCAGTTCCACCAGGGCGAGATCGACCTCATCTCGATCGATGTGGACGGCAACGACATCCATTTCCTGGAAGCCCTGGAGGTCGTCAGCCCGCGGGTGATCATCATCGAATACAACGGCAAGTTCCCGCCGCCGATGAGCATTGCCCAGACCTACAACGCCGCGCATCGCTGGCGGGGAACCGACTACGGCGGCTCCTCTCTTGCCGCCATTACCAGGATCGCGGAACGGAAAGGCTATGCCCTCGTCGGCTGCAACATTACGGGGGTCAATGCCTTTTTTGTGAGAAGCGACCTGCTGGGAGACAAATTCTGCCCGCCCTACACGGCCGAGAATCATTACCAGAGGCCGCGATATTTTCTCACGCCAACATTCGTCGCCGGCCATGATCCCGATTGGGGATCCTACACCACGATCTGATGCCGGCCGGCCCGGCGGTTCCGCCTCAGGCGAGCATTGCCTTCAACTCTTCGACACGCTCTTCCGGTACTGCCACGAAATTCAATTGTTTTAGGAACAGACCACGGTGAAGCGCCGGAAACGGCACGAGACCGAAGCGTGCGGGTCCTCCCGACCACGTGGCCTGATAGTACGGTTCTCCATTTTCCGCCAGCCACGCCAGGAAATACAAACGATAATTCCATTCCTCCAAAAGACGTAGGGGAGCGGCCGACATTTCCGGAGTTTGCGGATCGGCCCAGCTCTCGAAGACCAGGAACGGGCGCCCTTTTGCGATGGTCTGCCGGGCGCCGATCAGCACGTCGTATTCATGATTTTCGACATCCAGCTTCATGACATCCGGTGTCGGCAGGTCGAGCGAATCGAGTCGCGCCAGCTTGACTCGCACGTCGCCATGTTCGTCCAACGTGGCCAGGCCGCTGTGGACCCCATCGGGGATCCGCATTGTGGCATCGCCGTCATGATCGCCGAGCGCGATGTTGTGGCACTGGACATGCGCATCCAGTCCGGCCTGGGAAACGATTCCGACCAGATCGGCGAAGCTTGGTGGATTCGGCTCGAACGCATGCACGGTGCCGCTGAAGCCGGGCCGACTGGCCTCGACGACGGTGTACCAACCCCAGTTCGCGCCGATATCGAAAAATACCCCCGTGGTGCCGACGATCCGGGCAAACAATGCGGTGGTCTCGGGCTCGAAGCAGGGCAGAAAATCCGGCATGTAAAGCGCGTGAAACTGGGTATTGCGAACATCGAAGCGGAGATCCCGCTCGCCGCCGGGCAGCCGCAGCCGCACGATGCCCGCGCCACCCACCCCCGCCGCCCGCAGGACGCGGTATGCGCGCCGCGCCAACCGGCAGAAAAATTGCCCTCTCAGGCGATACGGCGAGCGGCTGCCGATACGGTACAATTTCCCGAGCAGCGGAAGGTGACGCAACTCAAACGGGCTTTCGGAAGTGGCTGTGAATCGTATGATGTCATCGTCAGGCAACGCCGTCATCATTCGGTCTCCGTTTTGAACAAGATTCCCGGGCGCCGTCGCCCACCCTCATGCCGGCGGTCGCTTTATACCCACCCATCGCAACGCGGTATTGGCGAGGTGGGCGGCAAACATGACGAAGCGCAGGCCGCCCCGGGTATTGAGCCTTTTGTTGAGAAAATCAAAAGGCATGATCACGAACTTCCCGCATGAGGCGGTGACGAAGGCGGGCCACTTGGTGCGGGCGTATTTGTGCACGAGGTCGGTCAGGGCGCGGGCAAAAACGGCGTCGATCACACCCCGACCCTCGTGGCGCAGGTGAAAATCCACGATATACGCGCTGTAGCCGAGGATCGACGCCAGCATGCACATGTCGGTCCCATAGAGATGGAACCCGTGCAGATCGTGCGACACCGCCAGGTTCGCCGCGGCGCGGACGACGATGAAATTCTCGTCCAGCGTCTGGCAGGCCACGGGAAACGGGCCGCCCTGCGCGACATTCTCGCCATGCGGATCGCTGATGCGGATCGCCAGGGCTCCCGAACGCAGCCCGCCGGCATTGCCGAACAGCCCCCAGTGCGGATCCAGGCTGTCCAGTTCGGCGATCACCGCATCGAGGCGGTCGCGCCCGTCGCTCAGCAGCCGGACATCCTGATGGCACAGGATGACATAGGCGCCGCACGCGGCGCGGAGGAAGATGTTGTAGCCGGCATAAGCATCGAACCGGTTTCCCGTGGCGTTGTCGAGGGACAGGAACTCGCAGTCGGGAGGCGCGAAGCCGGCGGCCGCGAAGCTCCGCGCCATGGCGCGCCAGTCGGCGGGGCGGGTGACCAGCGTGCAGACCGAATACCGTATGCCGGTGTCACGCAGCCGAACGGCCGCGTCCACGGCGGTGGGTTCTTCGGATGGCGATGCGGAGGGGATGGGAATGGGGAGCCTCTACGTTCCTGGGGAATGCAGCGCGGGTTTCTTCCGCGCGCCGATAACCTGCCGCAACAGGCCGATGCCGAACGCCTCGGGTCCCGCCGGCCGGCCGCTCACCAACCACAGCAACATCAGCAACGCACCATAGATGGCACAGACCAGGACGCCGATGCCGAGACCGTGGAGAAAGGCGGCCAGGACCGGCCGCGTGCCAAGCTGCCAGCCAAGGCCCGTCTCATACAGCAGACCCATTGTTGCAACGATGGCGACGATCCCACGCAGCATGCCTTTCGCGGCCTCGGCCAGCCGCACGCCCTGTTGGTGCAGGATGATGACGAAAAGACTGGTCTCGATGGCGAGCAGAGCGACGTTGGCGGCGGCCACGATCGCCAGACTGCCCGTCCGCGCCGCCAGCCAGATTACGATGACCTTGGGGAGCATCATCACCGCGATCGGGATGAAATTGGCGCGCACCCGGCCGCGAGCGACGAGCGCGGTGTTACAGACAAAGCCGATCGGCGCGAAAATGGCCGTGGCAGCGAAGATCGCCATGGGCACCGTAGCCGCAGCCCATTGCCCGCCGAGCAGCACCATCACCACATCGCCCGCAGCCGCGGAGAGAACGATCGCCACGGGCGCCAGGACCATCACCAGGGCAACGGCGATTTTCGGCGCCATCTGCATGGGATCGGTTCCCTGCACCTGGGCGGCGGCAAAACCGGGGAACAGCGCTTCGGTCGCCGGCACCAGAAACTCGGTCAACGGCAACATTGCGAGAGCGCCGGCCTGGAGATACATCCCCAGCGCCATCGGGCCGACCATGGGACCCAGGATGAATGGGTCCGCCCGGTTCCAGGCCAGCCCCACGATGGCCGTGGCCCAGGTCCAGAAGGTGAAGCCGACAAGGTCGCGCCAGCGGCCGATGGCCAGGCTTGGCCGGTAGGGATGCACGACATAGGTCATGGCCAACTGGCTGAGTCGCCCCGCGGCGGTTCCGATCAGCAGCGCCCAGTAGCTGTGCAGCGTCCAGGCCGCCAGGATCGTGGCGCCGATCTGCAGCAGCCTGGGCAGGACGAGCAGACGGACCTGCATGCCGAAATGCAGGTCGCGGCGGAATTCGATGATGCCGATGTTCTCGAACCCGCTCAGGGCGGAGAGGCCGGCCAGCACCAGCAGGACCGGCACCAGCCGCGGCTCGGCGAACCATCGCGCCGCCCAGGGCGTCCCCAGCGCGACGATGCCGCCGGTCAGCACGGCGCGGCCGGCCTGGATGGTGAAGGCGGTATCGTAGAGGTCCCGGTTCTTCTCCGGGTCACGCACCAGCGCGTCCTGGATGCCAAGCGCCGAAAGCCCCTCGATCGCGGCCGCGAAAGTGGTCGCCATGGCCAGCAGGCCGAAATCGGCCGGCATCAGCAGGCGGGCCAGTACCAGCGTGCTGCCCAGGCCGGCGACACGGGTGAAGACCCGGAAGGCGATCATCCACCCGGCCCCGACCATCGTCCTGTGCGTGACTGAGCGGCCTGTATCAGTCACGTTTCTCCGCTCCGTTGCACTGGGCGCACCCGACCGGCCGCCATGGCCGCATCAATGGAGGATTCCTCTCCCGGTTGGAATATGCCATGCCGATCGCAACCGCGATCAAGGAACGTGTCGATGCAGCGAACAGACGGTCTGGATGGGCCGCCATGACCACGGCAACGGAAGCCCCGCTCGAGATCGTCGTCCTGACCAAGAACTGGGCGCACCACTCGCACCACAGCGGCTATTCCTGGCTTGGCCCGGCGCTCGGCGCGACAACCGTGTCGAGCCGGCCGTTCACCTCCCTGCCGGGGCGCGCGGCGGCGACGCTGTGGGGAAAGCTGCGGGGTCAGCGGCCGTGGCAGTTCGGCTACGGCCTGGAGGAGAGGCTTGCCGAGGAGCGGACGTTCTGGCTCGCGCTGCGCAAGCGCGCCGACATCGTCCATGTCACCAACGCCGACGAACAACTCGACATGCTGGTGCGCCGCGCGCGGCTGCTGCCCGGGAAGTTGATCGCGACCTTCCATTTGCCCGCTTCCGCCACCGAAAGCCCGAAGCGGGCGGCGTGGCGGCACCTGCGCAACCTGGCCGGCGCGGTGGTGGTGGCACGGAGCGAGGTCGCCCCGCTGGCGGCGTTGCTCGGGGCGGACAAGGTGATCTGCGTCCCGCACGGCATCGACGTCGCGGCGTTCCGCCCGGCCCCCTTCGTGGCCGCGACCACGCTGCGGCTGGTCTTCGTCGGCGCGATGTTGCGCGACTTCGAGCTGGCGCACCGCGTCGCCGACCTGTGCGCGCGCGAGCGCCTGGACGTGGTGATCGATATCGTGACCCCGCGGCGGTGCTGGGACTTCTTCACGGGCTGCGACAACGTGCGCCGGCATGCCGGGCTGAGCGAGGCGGAACTGATCGCGCTCTACCAGGGCGCCGACGCGCTGTTCCTGCCGCTCATCGACGCCACCGCGAACAATGCCGTGCTGGAGGCGCTGGCCTGCGGGGTGCCGGTGATCTCGACCGCGGTCGGCGGCATCCCGGATTACGTCGATCCGGACTGCGGCTGGCTGCTGCCGCCCGGCGACGTTGACGCGACCTTCGCCCTGATCGCTGCCCTGGCGCGCGAGCGCGAGGCGCTGACGGACAAACGCCCGGCGGCGCGGCAAAAGGCGCTGACCTTCGCCTGGGAGAACATCGCCGGGACGATGCGGCAGGCCTACCGGCGGGTGCTGCGGACCGGCCGCTTCGCCGCCGTGGACCCGCCCTGACCGCGGCGATGGACAGCGGCGCGGTCGACGGCCTATCCACACACTTCTGTTCCGCCCCGAAAGCAAGCCCATGGCGCTCACGTGCCGCCCGCTCGACGATGCCGGAGAACGGGCCTGGGACGCGTTCGTCGCCGCCCACCCGGACGGCACGTTTTTCCATCGCTCGGCCTGGCGGCGCGTGGTGGAACGGGCGTTCGGCCACCGCACCCACTATCTGATGGCCGAACGCGACGGCAGCGTTACCGGCGTGCTGCCGCTCGGCCATGTGCGCACCGCCTTGTTCGGCAGCTCGCTCATTTCGGTGCCGTTCTGCGTCTATGGCGGCCCGCTCGCCGCCGACCGGGAAAGTTTCGCCGCCCTCGTCGCGGCGGCGGCAGCGCTGATGGAACCGGCCCGCGCCAGCGCGCTGGAGTTCCGTTTCCTCACCCCGCCGCCCGAAGACTGGCTCGACGCGGCAGAATGGCCGGCCCGCAGCGATCTGTATGTCACCTTCCGCAAACCGATCGCCGACGACGACGAGACCAACCTGAAATCCATCCCACGCAAGCAGCGGGCTATGGTGCGAAAAGGCATCGAGCGCGGCCTGACCTCGACCGCCGACCAGGACGTGGACCTGTTGCACCGGATCTACGCCGAAAGCGTGCGCAACCTGGGCACCCCGGTGTTTTCCCGCCGCTACTTCCGCATCCTGGCCGAGACTTTCCGCGACTGCATGGACGTGGTGACCATCCGCGACGGAGCGGCCCCGGTCGCCTCGGTGATGAACTTCTATTGGCGCGATGCGGTGCTGCCCTATTACGGCGGCGGCACCGCGGCCGCGCGCGACTGCCACGCCAACGATTTCATGTACTGGGAAGTGATGCGCCNNGGTTGTTCATCGCGGCGTGGAAGAAGCTGCCGCTGGTGGTCGCCAATGTGCTGGGGCCGCCGATCGTGCGGGGACTCGGATGAGCGCGAAACCCGGCCTGCTGTTCATCAGCCACCGGCTGCTGTACCCGCCCGACAAGGGCGAGCGCATCCGCGGCTGGGCCCTGCTGCGCCATCTGTCGGCCTCGTACGACATTTATCTGGGCTGCCTGGCCGACGAGCCGGTCCCGCCGGGCGCTCTCGAGGCGCTGAAAAGCTGCTGCGCCGAAGTCGCCGTGTTTGCCATGAGCAAACGCTGGCAGAAGCTGCACGCCCTGCTGCGCCTGCGGCCGGGTCGGCCGCTGATGCTCGATTATTATCACCACGCCGGCCTGCAGGGTTGGGTGAACACCGTGCTGGCGCGAGAGCGAATAAAAATCCTGTACATCTACTCGGCCGCCATGGCCCCCTATGTGCTGGGCTACGACCGCCCCGGCCGGATCCTCGACATGCAGGACATCGATTCCGAGAAATGGACGAGCTACGCCGCCCGCGCTTCCTGGCCGATGCGCCTGGTGTGGGCGCGCGAGGGGCGCACGCTGCTGGCATTCGAGCGCGCGGCGGCCCGCGCCTGCGATGCCACCCTGCTGGTGACGGAAAAGGAGGCCCAGCGCTTCATCCAACTGGCGCCGGAAAGCGCGGCCAAAATCGACTGGCTGGAACACGGGGTCGATTGCGAATCCTTCGCCCCCGGCCAGGATTTTCCAGACCCCTACGCTGGCTTGCCCGGCGCCGGACCGGACCTCGTGTTCACCGGCAACATGGACTACTGGCCCAATGCTGACGCCATGCTCTGGTTTGCCCATGACGTGATGCCGGAACTGCGGCGGCACCGCCCGGGACTGCGCCTGCATATCGTCGGTGCCAATCCCGGCGCCGACATCAAGGGGCTGGCGCGGCTGGCCGGCATCTCTGTAACCGGCCGGGTGGCGGATGTGCGCCCCTGGCTGGCGCATGCCGCGCTCGCCGTGGCGCCGCTGCGGATCGCACGGGGGATTCAGAACAAGGTGCTCGAGGCCATGGCGATGGGCAAACCAGTGGTGGCCACCTCGGCCGCTTTCGAGGGCATCCGCGCCGAGCCCGGGCGCGACCTGCTGGTGGCCGACGGCGTGGCGGAAACGGTGCGCTGCGTGCTGGAGGTGCTGGAGGGACGACACCCCGGCATCGGAGCGGCCGGACGCGCGCTCATCGAGGCGCGCTATTCCTGGCAGTCCGGACTGGCGCGGCTGGACCACATCCTGGCCGCTTCCCGGGGGCCTGCCCCCGGGCTCTTGACCCGGGGGACGGGGCCATGAGCGCGCCGGCCACCGCCGGGCCGTGGGACGCGCTGCGGCCGACCGTGCCCGTCCTCGCCGCGGGGGTGGTCGCCTGGGCGCTGCTGTTCCGCCCCGAGATCGCCCGGGCGGTGGCGACCTGGGACGCCTCGACCGCCTACGGCCATTGCTGGCTCGTGCTGCCGATCGCGCTGTATCTCGCCTGGGACCGGCGCACGGCGGCGGCCGGCGCGGTGCCGCGCCCGACCCTGTGGCCGGCGTTGCTGGCCATTCCCGCAACCCTCGCCTGGCTGGCTGCCGAACGGGTCGGGATCATGGAAGGGCGGCAACTGGTGGCCGTCGGCTTCGTGCAGTTGCTGTTCCTGGTGGTGCTGGGCTGGCGGCTGGCCTGGGCGTTCAGCGCGCCGCTGCTCTACCTGTTCTTCCTGGTGCCGTTCGGCGCCTTCCTGACTAACGACCTGCAGCGCTTCACCGCCGCCTTCACCGATATCGGGCTGCAGATAACCGGCATCCCCTTCGTCATGGACCAGCTCGTCATCGAGATCCCGGAGGGCACGTTCTACATTGCCGAGGCCTGCGCCGGGCTGCGCTTCCTGATCGCCGCGATCGCCTTCGGCGCGCTCTATGCCTGCCTGATCTATCGCAGCCCGTGGCGCCGCGTGGCGTTCATGCTGGCTTCCTGCGTCATTCCGGTGATCGCCAACGGGTTCCGTGCGCTCGGCATCATCGTGCTGGGCCATATCCTGGGCAGCGCCCAGGCGGTCGCGGCCGATCACGTCATCTATGGCTGGGTGTTCTTCTCGACGGTCATTCTCCTGCTCATCCTGGCCGGGCTGCCGTTCCGCGAGGACCGGGGAGAGCCACCGACGCCGAAGCCGGAAACCGCGCCTCCCCCTGCCACCTCCGCCCTCTGGCTGGCTGGTGTTCTGCTGGCGGCAGGAGCGGTGGTCGGCCCCGCGGTGGGCGCCGCGATCGACCGCGGCGGCGCCGGCGTGCCCGTCGTCGCGCTGGCCGCCTTCGTCCCCGGTCCGGGCTGCAGCACGTCCGGCGCGCAGACCACCACCTGGTCCGGGCAACGCAACGCCCTGCGCTCCGGCGTGCAGCACTTCACCTGCGGCGACTTTTCGTTGACCGCAACGATCGCCGTGTTTCCGGCGCGCGCCAACCCCGCCCTGCCGATCGCCGTGCGGCGCACCGCCGGGACGGAGGATCTGGCGGAGGATATCGTCACCACTCCGCTCGTCGTCGCGCATACGCCGTGGCAACTGGTGGGGACGCAGCAGCCCGACCACGTGACCGCCAGCGCCCTGTGGATCGATGGCAACCCAGCCCTGGGCGGGCTGGCCGGGCGGCTGCGCCAGGCCCGCACCAGCCTGTTCGGCGGCGACTTCGCGCCGGTGCTGGCGATCGTGGCCCTCGACGGCGATGGCGCCCCGATGGACCTGCGCCAGCGCCAGCAGGCGGGCACGGCGATCCGCGCCTTCCTGGATGCCCAGGACGGCCTGAACGAGCACATCGTCGCGCTGGCGCGCGCGGCGGCGCACTGATGCGCATTCTCTACAGCCACCGCATCCAATCGCGCGACGGCATGAGCGTGCATCTGGAAGAGCTGGTCGCGGCGTTCCGCCAGCAGGGCCACGTGGTACAGGTGGTGGGGCCGGGCTTCTACGCGGCGACGGGCTTCGGCGGCGAGAGCCGCACGGTCGCGCTGCTGCGCCGGCTGCTGCCCGGGGTGGCGGGCGAGCTGGCCGAACTGGCCTACAACCTGCCGGCCTATTGCCGCCTGCGCCGGGCCTGCCGGACGTTCCGCCCGGACCTGATCTACGAGCGCGCCAACCTTTTCTATCTCGCCGGCGCCTGGCTCGCCCGGCGCACCGGGTTGCCTTACTTCCTCGAGGTGAATTCTCCCCTCGCCGAGGAGCGCGCCCGCCACGGCGGGCTGAGGCTGCGTGCCCTGGCCGGCGCCGCCGAGCGCCATACCTGGCGCTACGCCGATTGCGTGCTGGCGGTGACCGAGGTGTTGCGCCAGCGCATCCTGGCGGCGGGATGCGCCCCGGAGCGGGTCCGCGTGGTGCCCAACGGCGTGTGGCTGGAGCGGTTTTCCGGGCCGGAGCCGGCCCCCGGGTCGAAGCCCCCGGGTCGAAGCCCCCGGGGGCCGGGGGCGGCCGGGCGCCCGCCGGTGCTGGGCTTCGTCGGCTTCGTGCGCGACTGGCACGGGCTCGACGCCGTCATCCGCGGGTTGGCGCAGGCCGAGGCCAGTCTGTTGGTGGTCGGCGAAGGCCCGGCGCGGCCCGGGCTGGAGGCGCTGGCGGCCTCGCTCGGGGTGGCGGAGCGGGTGCATTTCACCGGCCTGGTGGCGCACGATCAGGTGCCGCGGACCGTGGCCGGGTTCGACATCGCGTTGCAGCCGCGGGTGGTGGACTACGCCTCACCGCTGAAGATCTTCGACTACATGGCGGCGGGGCGCGCCATCGTGGCGCCAGACCAGCCCAATATCCGCGAAGTACTGGAGCACGAGCGCACGGCGCTGCTGTTCGACCCCGCCTGCGAGGGCGCGATGTGGGCAGCGATCGCGCGGCTGCTCGGCGATGCGGCATTGCGGCGCCGGCTGGGCGCGGCGGCGCGGGCCGAACTTGAACGGCGCGACTTCACCTGGCCGGGCAATGCCGCCAGGATCGTCGCCTGGGCCGAGGCCGCCCGCAGACCCGGAGGGCACCCGAACACGCCATGATGATGCTCGACCGCATTGCCACCTTCCTGCTGGTGCCGCCCATCAACCTGCTGCTGCTGGCGCTGGCGGGATTTGCGCTGCGGCGGCGCCGGGCCGGACGCATCCTGTGCGGCCTGGGGCTGGCCGGGCTGCTGGTGACGGCGCTGCCGCTGACCGGGCAGCTGCTGTACCTGGGCCTCGAGCAGTTCACCGACCCCCCGGCCGGTGCCCCGGCGCCCGCCGCCATCGTCATCCTGAGTGCCGACGTGAACCAGACCAGCGACACTCCGGGCACGCTCGGCGTCGGTTTCCTCACCCTCGAGCGCATCCGCGCCGGAGCCACCCTGCAACGTGCCTCCGGACTGCCGGTGCTGGTGAGCGGCGGCGTGATCGGACAAGGCCAGCAGTCGCTGGCGGAATTGATGACACGCAGCCTCGGGACGGATTTCGCCACTCCGGTGCGCTGGCAGGAACGCACCTCCCGCAACACCTGGGAGAACGCCGCCAACAGCGCGGCGATCCTGCAGGCCGAGGGCGTCCGCTCGGTGTTCCTGGTCACCCATGCCTGGCACATGCGCCGGTCGCTGATCGCCTTCCGCCATTTCGGCATTACGGCCACCCCGGCCCCGGTGCCGTTCAGCCGGGCCCTGCATCTCTGGCGCGGCGAGCTCGTCCCGACCGTGGGGGCCTGGGTGGACAGCTACTACGCCCTGCATGAATGGGTGGGCTGTGCCTGGTACGCGCTGCGGGCCTGGTTGTGACAACGGCGGCGGAAGTCTTCGACGATCTCGAGACGCTGCCGCCGGATTGCGCCGAATTGTTCGCGGCCGGAGCGCGGCACAGTTTTCAGCTCGGCCGCCCCTGGTTCCGTGCCGTGCTGACCGAGGCCATGCCGGCGGGCGCGCGGGCGCTGTTCCTGCTGTGCCGGACAGGAAAGGGACCCGGGGTCCTGTTCCCGTTGCGCACCCTGGCCGGCGGCGCGCGGCTGGAGGGGCTGAGCACCCTCTATTCCTGTCTCTACCAGCCGCTCGCGCCAGCGCGGGCGAGCCCGGCGGAACTGCGCGCCGCCGGACAGGCGTTTGGCGATTTCTGCCAGGGCTGGGGCACGGTGCGACTGGACGCGCTGGATGGCGACTGGCCCGGCCTGCCGCCACTGCTGGAAGGGGCGCGGGCCGCCGGGTTGGCCGTCCTGCGCTTCAACCATTTCGGCAACTGGTATGAAGGCGTGGCCGGGCGGTCCTGGGCCGAGTACCTCGCCGCCCGGCCGGGCGCGCTGCGTGAAACCATCCGCCGCCGCCTCGGCCAGGCCGAACGCGATACCCGGACCACGCTGGAGACGATCGACTCCGGGGCCGGGCTGGAGGCGGGCATCGGCGCCTATGAAGATGTCTATGCGCGCAGTTGGAAGGGGACAGAACCGTTCCCCCGCTTCAGCGCGGCGCTGATGCGCGCGGCCGCCGCCGAGGGCGCCCTGCGGCTGGGGCTGCTGCGGCTGGACGGCAGGCCGGTCGCGGC
>PLTJ01000399.1 GCA_003164455.1 Acetobacteraceae bacterium | reverse complement strand
TCCAGCCGCCCTTTCAGCCCGAACACGCTGAACGGCATCAACAGGAACACCAGCAGATACAGCAGCGCCGGCACCAACACCGCGATGGTCACCCACCACGGCAGCCAGTCCGGCAGGGGGAACGGAGTTGTCATGGCGGCACTGTAGCAGCGAACGGGCCGTTGGCGAACGCCGGCTCGTCCGGATTCCGCCACAAGCCCGTGTCAAAGCTGCATCGCTGACACGAGGAGCCATCGATGCTGCTGCTGATTCCCGGTCCCGTCACCACCCGGCCGGAGGTTCGCGCCGCGATGGCGCGCTGGCTGAACTGGGCGTGCGCAACCGGGCACCGGTCGTATGACACGGGAACGGTTACCTTATCGAAATCGTTCAAATTTCAGAAATGTGAAGTTGTGTCGCCGCGGCAGGTACGGTTGACTGGCTCGTTGACCTTGGCGGGGGAACGAGGCGATGCAGCCCGGATTTTGCGGCGCTTTGCGTGTCTGTTGTTGCGTCCTGATCGGCCTCGCGTCGGGGTTCGCCGCGCCGGTGGCACGGGCCGACATCATCTGGACGCTGGTCGACGTGACCTTCAACGATGGCGGCACCGCCTCGGGCACGTTCACGCTCAACCAATACGGCTATGGTGAAGCCAACTTTGACATCACCACGGCAGGCGGAACCAGCGGCGTACCGGCATACGACTATGTGGCGGGAACCGCCGGCATCAGCATTTCCGGCGACAAATATACCATCGCTTTCGGCCAGAATTTCCCCAACGTCGGTGAACTGGTGTTGCAGTTCCTTGATCCGTTGGACACGGCACCAACCGGCAGTATCGATCCCATCGTGACCGGGAGCTTGAGCGGGCCGCTCGACTCGTTCGAATGCGACGGCTACCAGTCCGGCAACACCTGTTCCCTGAACGCGGTGGTCACGCCGATACGCATCGTCAGCGGCGGCTTCGCCGAGACCCCCGAGCCCGCCTCTCTGCCACTGCTTGCCATCGCGCTGGCCGGCCTGGTCGCACTCCGCCGCCGGCCAGTCTGATTTTCCTCCGCACCGTGCCAACTTGCCGGGCGTGCGCCGCGACGCCAGCCTGGTGACGGCGCGCGACCTGAAGGCCGACGGCGCCATGGCGGTGCTGCTGCGCGAGGCCTTGCAGCCCAACCTGGTGCAGACCCTGGAGGGCTCGCCGGCGCTGGTGCACGGCGGCCCCTTCGCCAACATCGCGCACGGCTGCAATTCGGTGCAGGCAACCCGGCTCGCCCTCAAGCTGGCCTCCGTGGTGATCACCGAGGCCGGCTTCAGCGCCGATCCAACCGTGATGGACGCCCCGGACGGCCATGTGCTGCCGGTGCGCGATGTGCGCCTGTCCGCCAGAGCCGGAATCGTGGTGGTGATCTGCGGCGACATCATGACCATGCCGGGGTTGCCGTGCGTGCCGGCCGCCGAGGCCATCGGGCTGACCGCCGACGGGCTGATCGCCGACGGGCTGATCGACGGACTGTTCTGAGCCCGGCCTATGGGGCCGCGCCGGCCGCCCGCAGCACGGCCCGCGCCAGCGCCTGGCCCAGGCAGGCGCTCAGCAGCCCGGCCATTTTCGGCCGATCCGGTTTGGCGGCGCTCTCCAGGTCGAGGTCGCCGGCTTGCACCCACTGCCTGATCAGGTCGAACCGGCTGAACAGCACCGCGTGGTGACGCCGGGCGGCTTCCTGCATCGCGTCACGGTAGGGTTGCAGCAGCACGTGGGTTTTCAGCATACGACTGTATTGCTGGTCAACGAGTATCAGGTCGGCGCCGGCCGCCCGCACCGCCTCGGCACCGTCATCCAACGTCTGGGCGAATTCGTCGGGGGGGAGTTCGCGCACCGCTTCGACCGTGCCGGTTTGCCACACCACCAGCGCGAAGCCCCCACCGGCGAGATCCTTGCGGAGGATGGCGAGCATGGCGGCGGCGGTCATCCCCCGCTCGCCCTGCACGGTCAGGCGAATCCCGGTCCCCGGCAGCCATGCCCGCAGGTCCTGCGCCATATGGTCCACAAACGAGCCTTCGGGCCGGCCGCGCGCCCCGAACACGGTGCCGGAACCGACGACCAGCACGTCCAGCCCACCGGCAGTCAGCGCCGCGGCGACTCGTGGCAAGGCGCCGGCGGTCGCTTCCGGGGCGGCGATGTCGGATGCGGCCGGGCAGCCCGGCTCGGCGGCGGTCGCCGGCCCGGCGCCGGACAGCGCGGGCAAAAGCAGAGCGGCGAAGACGGCCTGTCGAAACATGGCGCCATGCCGTAACAGCCACGGTCCTGGCGGGCAAGCGCGGGCTATGCGCCCCTGATCCCCGCGGCAATCGCCTCGACATCGGCCGCCGCGGGCGCGGTCGGGTGGCGGGTCAGGAACAGGGTTTGCCGGCGGATCGCCTCGCGCACCCGATCGTCGCGGCGCACCACCCCGGCCAGCGCCGGCGCGCGGCCGAGGAAGGCGTGGCAGGCGCGTGCCAGGGTGGCGTAGGTGCGTTCTCCGGCGGCGCGGCTGGCGGCCTGGTTCACCACCACGCGGGCCTGGCCTGCCGGTGCGTCGGCGGCGTGCAGTTTCAGCGCCGCGTAGGCATCGGTCAGGCTGGTCGGCTCCTCGGTCGCCACCACCAGTACGGTGTCGGCGAATGCGGCCATCCGGCGGACGCTGCGGCCCAGCCCGGCGCCGAGGTCCAGCACCACGCGATCAAGCCGGGTGGATTCCTGGCGCAACGCCGCCAGCAGGCTCTCTAGCGCCGCCGGCCCAAGCTGCGACAGCGCGCCCGAGCCGGAGCGTCCGGCCAGGATGGCGAAACCGCCTTCGTGCGGCCGCGCGGCCTGCCCGAGGCCGACCCGCCCCTCCACCACCGAGCCGAGGTCGTATTCCGGGGTCAGGCCGAGCTGGATATCGACATTGGCGAGTCCCAGGTCGCCGTCGAACAGCAGCACCCGCTCGCCGGCGCGCGCCAGGGCATGCGNNGTGATGGCGAACCAGGTCTTGCCCACGCCGCCCTTGCCCGAGGCGATCGCCAGGATGCGGCCGGCGCAGGCGGGAAGGATGGCGGTGGTGGTCATGTCAGACGCGCTCCGGTGCGGGCGGCGGAAAACTCGGGGACGCACATCAGCCGGGTGGCGAGCAGGTCCGGGGTCATCGGTACGAGGCCGTCGGCGGCGCCCGGGCCGATCCCGGCCTCCGCCAGTGCCAGGCCGGCACCGGCGGCGGCCAGCACTCCGCCGATGCGCCGCGCCAGGTCCA
>PLTJ01000465.1 GCA_003164455.1 Acetobacteraceae bacterium | reverse complement strand
CCGCGCTCTGGCATCGACACTCGTGGCGCTGGTTTTGCCTTGACGATCGGCCGAAATCAGCCAATGACGACTACCACAGGCGCTCACGATAGTTGACGCGCACCGCTCACGCTAATTGTCGCGCTACAACGGCGGCCTTTTTTGTCGGTGCGGTATTCCTCCCGGAGAGCATCCGCCATCTCAGCCGCGAAGCGGGTCTGAATGTCGATCGGGCGCGGCGCCCATAGACCCATTGATATCGCCCAGGCCCCGACAAATCGCAGGTCAACCGGATCAGGAGATACTTCTTCCTGATATCGTTTGAATATATCCTGCATCTGTTGCGAATAAGAACTCACAAGTCCTGCTCCTTTGTGGTTTTACAGAGTTAGTCTACGGTTACGCTATGCCCCCATCCGTCCGTCATGGCGGATGCGGTAACAAACTCTCTTATGTTAACTAAGTGTTGACGCAGCAACTTAAACTGTCCGGTAATAAACTGAAGCTGCCCAACAACAAGGCCCGGGTGAACATGGTTAATCTTGGCGAATGCCTGAATATCAATATCAGAGAAAAATGGGTTCTTCCTAATATAGAAAGAGTTCATTTTTTCCTTTGGGACACAAAAATCAGCAGCTTCTTGATTGGCTGTTTTTTCTTCATCGTTCAGGTCGGGGTCAGATGGCTTGATATCGGCATCAATAATCGCAGTATTCTGGCCGTGGCCATGTAGGACGTGCGCGCATTCATGCCTAAGGACAAACCAAAAATTATCAACTCGATCAAAGCGTATTGAAAGACCTATGACCGGAGAGTTCCGATCTAGCCAAGTACACACCCCATCAATCCGGCCTCCTGGAAGTCCTTCGACTACGACAAATCGAACACCCGCCTCGTGCAGGAGGCGGGCAACGTGTCGTGTTTCCTCGGGATTTTCGCGCATCAGGCTCATGCGGTCGATCGCGTCTTGTAGATTTGCCTTGGAGTATGCTGGCGTAGGCATTTCCCGCGCTATGGCGCGCACGCGATACAGCCAAACAAGCTGCTCGCCAGTTGGCGCGCCTGCCCCCGTTTTCTTCGGAGCGTGAGCTAACGTAGTAACTCCGTCCAATGAGTTCACGCCGAAGAAGCGGCACAGATCTCCGTACGCTTCACCACCCTCTGATGGGTCACGAATCCATCCACGCTTCACCATTTCACGGAGTGGATAGTTTGATTGTGCAAACGCCCTGTTGCGTATCTCTGGATTGGCGAGGGGAACATCTTGAAGGCTCCAGCGCGCCTGCATCTCGACCCAACCCTCTGCCGAGCAATCAAAGGCGGCCTCTAGCAACCGCGCCATTTCTGGGCTGATCGGGCGCTTTGAATTGACCACCTGGTTAACCGTCGCGGGCGTAACGCCAAGGACGTAGGCCAAATCAGTTTGCGACCAGCCACGTTCCGTCATCAGGGTCTTCACCCGATCCCCAGGTCTTTGAATGTCCATCGCGCCTCTCCACTCCATGCGCCCCCATGGTACACATACCCCAGACTCCTGTAAATATCGCATTTCGCGATCTGTTAAACTGACCTTCATGCTTGACTTAGGCTTCTGGGTGGTTCATCATCCGGGCATGAACAAGCTCTCCCGCGAAGCCCGCTCCCAAATCCTCGGCCTAATGGTCGAAGGCATGTCGATCCGGGCTATCAGCCGCATGACGGGCGCCAGCAAGAACACCATCGTCAAGCTGCTGGAGGACGCGGGCGAGGCGTTCTCCGACTATCAGGACCGCACCCTTCGCGGGCTGACCTGCAAGCGTATCCAGGTCGATGAGATTTGGGCGTTTGTCTATGCCAAGGCCAAGAATGTCGGCGCCGCCAAGGCTGCTCCGGACGGCGCGGGCGACTGTTGGACGTGGCTGGCGATCGACGCGGACACGAAGCTGATCCCGTCCTTCTATATCGGCAGCCGCGATACCGCCGCTGCCCAGCACTTCATTGGTGATTTGGCGCTGCGGTTGGCGAACCGAGTGCAGCTTACCAGCGACGGCCACAGGCCCTACCTCGAAGCCGTGGAACAGTCCTTCGGCGCCGATATCGACTACGCCATGCTGGTGAAAATCTACGGCGATGCTCCCGGCGCTGGCCGCTACAGCCCCGGCGAGTGCATCGGCGCGGTCAAGCATCGCGTGGAAGGCCGGCCCGATCCAGCGCATATTAGCACCAGCTACGCCGAACGGGCCAATCTGACCCTTCGGATGGGATCACGTCGGTTCACGCGGCTGACCAACGGGTTCTCCAAGAAAGTCGAGAACCATGCCCATTCGGTCGCGATCCACACCATGCATTACAACTTCGTCCGCATTCACCAGACGCTTCGCTGCTCGCCCGCAATGGCGGCCGGCGTCACCAAGAGTCTTTGGGAGCTTGCGGACATGGTGAAAGTGCTGGAGGATTGGGAAGGGCGTCAAAATAGTTCAGCACTCTAGCCAGCCGTCAATCCGAGAAGACGGAACGGGAGACGCCACGTTTCTTGATGAATTGCCGCAGAGAGTCGCGAGAGATTACGGTCTCCGCGTCTGGATAATACATCCCACCAGTCGTGTTCTGGTGGTCCCAGACCATGGGTATACGCGGTATTTCCTCAGACGATACCGCACCTTTCAATGCTCGGTACCATCCATCGGCATCTCCAGGCGGTACAACGTTGGTGCCGTGCGGCGTAATATTGGCGAGCAGACATGCGGCTTGGGCCAAACTCATTTGCTCTACGTGCCGCCATATGTCGGGATCGGGGCGCTCTTGCGGACGCACCTCGCGAACCGCTCGCACGAAAGACGGAACCTGAAACAGATAAATCGCTGCCACAAAGACACAGAAGCCGGCCATAAGCGACAAAGACAGCGGGATGCCCTGCATCACGCTACCCACGGCGCCAGCGACCGATACCGCGACGCTAAGGACCAGACCGTGCCAACCAAGCCACTCCAGGACGATTGCGATGACGTGCGTCCACAGCACGCTTTCGCGGAACCGTTCGGCAAGCCGCGCCAGCCCGACCTTCTTCTCCATATCACAACGATAGACGACGCCAGGCATAACGGAAAGCCCGGAGGCTTTAGGAACCCATTCCGGGCTATTTTTGAAACTGACCCACTACCGGCGGTTGGTATAACTGCTCGGTCACCGCTTGCAGAAAGGAAACCGCGCGGTGCAGGCGCTGGCTCAACGCTTCATCGGTCAGTTCGGCAATCCCCAGTTCGCCCGCCCAGGCCGCAACCCGTTGCATCGAATACCCGCCGGTCCCCATGCCAGGGCCAGTCGCAAAAGGTCGGTTCCGCTCCGCACGCCGCGCGGGCGCCCAAACACCCCGGTCTGGCGCGCAAGTTCCTCCACCTTCACCTCAGCCGGCAACCGCGCCCAAAAGTCCGGAAACTGATCGATCAAGCCCGAGGATACTTGCTGCATCTCAGCTCTGAATCGTACCGCGCCGAGCCGAGCCAAAAGCTATCTCAGTGCCTATGGGGCGGAGCCCTGGCCTTCCTTCACGCCACCAGCGCCGCGTGTTCCCCGGCCGCGCGGGCCCAGGCGTCGGCCGCGTCCTCGTCGAACAGTTCGGTGAGTTTCTTCATCATCGTGCCACCGAGTTCCTCGGCGTCCACGATGGTCACCGCGCGCCGGTAATAGCGGGTGACGTCGTGGCCGATGCCGATGGCGATCAGTTCCACCGCATCGCGCGTTTCGATGTCGCGGATCACTTCGCGCAGGTGTTTCTCCAGGTAGTTCCCCGGGTTCACCGACAGGGTGGAATCGTCCACCGGCGCACCGTCGCTGATAACCATGAGGATGCGCCGGCGTTCGCAGCGCGCGGACAGGCGGCGATAGGCCCAATGCAGGGCCTCGCCGTCGATATTCTCCTTCAGCAGCCCCTCGCGCAGCATCAGGCCAAGGTTCTTGCGCGCTCGCCGCCAGGGGGAGTCAGCCGACTTGTAGATGATGTGGCGCAGGTCGTTCAGCCGGCCCGGGTTGCGCGGCTTGCCGTCCGCCACCCAGCGCTCGCGGCTCTGGCCGCCCTTCCAGGCCCGGGTGGTGAAGCCCAGCACCTCGACCTTGACCGCGCAGCGCTCCAGCGTGCGGGCGAGGATGTCGCCGCACATGGCGGCAACGGTGATCGGCCGGCCGCGCATGGAGCCGGAATTGTCGATCAGCAGGGTCACCACGGTGTCGCGGAACTCGGTGTCGCGCTCCCGCTTGTAGGACAGCGCCTGCATCGGGTTGACCACCACCCGGGCCAGCCGGCCGGCATCCAGCAGCCCTTCCTCGAGGTCGAAATCCCAGGCACGGGTCTGTTGCGCCAGCAGGCGGCGTTGCAGCCGGTTGGCCAACTTGGCCACCACGCCCTGCAGATGCTGCAACTGCTGGTCGAGTTGCTGGCGCAGCCGGGTGAGCTCCTCCGGGTCGCACAGGTCCTCGGCCAGGATTTCCTCATCGAAGGCGCGGGTGAAAGCCCGGTAGCTGGTTTCGGTATTGCCCGTCGGCTTGTCGCGGCGCGGCGGCGGGCCGCCGGGGCGGTCATCACCCTCCGCGACCGCGGCGTCTTCCTCGCTGTCGTCGCCGGATTGATCGTCGGCGGCCTCGCCCTCGATCTGCTCGGGTCGGGCGCCGAGCGTGCTGTCGGCATCCGACTCGCTATGCCCCTCGCCTTCCTGCGCGTTGTCCTGCTGGCCGGACTGCTCGCCGTTATCGTCGCCCTCCTCGCCGTCTTCGGACTCGGCGTCCGCCTCGGCCTCGGCAAGGTCGAGCGCCGCCAGCAGCTTGCGAGCGGCGCGGGTGTAGGCGGTCTGGTTGTCCTGCGCGGCCGCCATCTCGGCCAGCGCATGGTCAGCCACGGGGCCGAGGGTGTCGCGCCACAAATCCAGGACCCGGCCGGCGGCCGCCGGGCTGGGCTCGCCCGACATGCGCTCGCGCGCCAGCATGGACAGCACCGCCGCGATCGGCATCTGATCCTTGCGGGTCATGCGGTCGTAGCCCTCGGCCTCGCACGCGTCGGCCAGACGGGCGCGCAGATTGGCGGCGACCCCGGTCATGAAACGCCCGCCGACCACCTCGACGCGGGCCTGCTCCAACTGGTCGTAGACGTCGCGGGCCTCGCGTTGGGCCGGGGCGCGGGCGGCGTGCACGGCTTCGTTGTGATGGCGCAGATGCAGCGCCAGGCTGTCGGCCGCGCCGCGCAGCCGCGCCATCTCGGCGAGCGGCAGGGCGCGGGTGGGCAGCGGCAGGCGGATATGCTTGCCGGCCAGGCCGGCGGGGCCGGGCTGGAAGGCGACCTGCACCTCGTTGCTGTCGGCCAGAGCGCGCAGCACGCCGGCGGTGGCGCGCTTGAATTCCTCGGAGCGGGTGTTGTCCTTACCGCCGCCGCTGCCGCTCATCTGCCAACCATCCTTCCGCTCGGTCAGGCCGGGCGCCGCTGCGATGCCGCGATCGCCGCCATGGCAAGCGCGAGCTTCACCGCCTCGCCGGGCAGGAAAGGCAGCAGGCCCGCCCCCAGCGTTGCCCGCACATCGTGCAGGAACGCGCCGTGCAGCCAGGCCAGCCCGGGCAGGTAGATCAGCGCCTCGCCGGCCAGCAGCACCGCGAGCAGCGGCAGCGCGCGCCGCGTCAGGCCCCGGTCGGCGGCAAAGCCGACCGCCGCGGCGGCCAGCAGGAAGCCCAACAGATAGCCGGCGGTCGGCCCGAGTGCCAGCAGCGGCACGGCGCCCGCGAGCACGGGCAAGCCGAGCGCCGCCTCGACGAGATAGGCCGCCACCGCGGCGGCACCGAGACGGGCACCGCAGGTGGCGCCAATCAGCAACACCGCGAAGGTCTGCATCGTCATCGGCACCGGCCACATCGGCACCTTCACCCATGCCGAGGCCGCCAGCAGCAGGCTCGCCCCCGCCACCAGCCCGGCGTTGCCAAGCAGGCCACGCCGGGGCCACAGGACCGCCATCAGAGTATCTTCCGTTCTCGTTCGCATTCTACTCGCTCTCCATGTTCGTCATCGCGCCCTGGCCAGGGCACTGCCGCGCGCCACCAGGTCCCGCGGCCGGTCAGGCGCTGCGGCGAAGCAGGCTGCCCGTGGGCAGCTCCTCGTTGAAGCAGCGCTGGTAGTACTCGGCTACCGTGCTGCGCTCCGCCTCGTCGCATTTGTTCAGGAAAGTCATCCGGAAAGCAAAGCCCACCTCGCCGAAGATGCGTGCGTTCTCGGCCCAGGTGATGACCGTGCGCGGCGACATCACGGTGGAGATGTCGCCATTGATGAACCCGGCGCGGGTGAGTTCGGCCAGCGCCACCATGCTCTCGATGCGTTTCTTCTCGGCGTTGTTGGCCGGATCCAGCGCCAGCTTCGCCATCACGATTTCGGTTTCCTGCGCGTGCGGCAGGTAGTTGAGCGTGGCAACGATGTTCCAGCGGTCCATCTGGCCCTGATTGATCTGCTGGGTGCCGTGATAGAGGCCGGTGGTGTCGCCGAGGCCGACGGTGTTGGTGGTGGAGAACAGCCGGAAACTGCGGTGCGGACGGATCACCCGGTTCTGGTCGAGCAGGGTCAGCTTGCCGTCCACCTCCAGCACCCGCTGGATGACGAACATCACGTCCGGGCGGCCGGCATCGTACTCGTCGAACACCAGCGCGCAGGCATGTTGCAGCGCCCAGGGCAGGATGCCCTCGCGGAATTCCGTCACCTGCTTGCCGTCCTTGAGGACGATCGCATCCTTGCCGATCAGGTCGATGCGGCTGATATGGCTGTCGAGGTTGACCCGGATGCAGGGCCAGTTCAGCGCCGCCGCGACCTGCTCGATATGGGTCGATTTGCCGGTGCCGTGGTAGCCCTGGATCATCACCCGGCGGTTGAAGGCGAAGCCGGCCAGGATGGCGAGCGTAGTATCCTTATCGAAACGGTAGGCCGGGTCCACATCGGGGACGTGCTCGGTGCGGACGGAGAAGCCTGGCACCTCGATGTCGCTGTCGATGTTGAAGGCCTCACGCGCGTTGACGATGATATCCGGCAGGTCGATCGCCGAGGTGGGCGTGCTGCGAATGTCGGAAAGGGCGGCAACCTTGGTGGTCATAAGCCAGTCATCCCGTGGTTCGTGCGGACAGAATATACTCTGAGGTGGGCAAAGGGTAGGCGAGCGGGAGGGACCCTGTCACCCGACGGCGGCGCGCGGTTCGGTGAGCCGGCTGCGCAGCGCGGCGTAGGCCAGGTTGATGGTCTTCAGGCGTTCCTCGGCGGCACGGTCGCCGTTGTTGGCGTCCGGGTGGTGGCGCTTGGCGAGTTGCTTGTAGCGGACCTTCACCTCGGTCATCGTCACCGGCCAGGATAGGCCGAGCGTGGCCAGTGGTTCGCGCATCTCGGTCGGCACGGCGGCGTGGCTGGCGCGGCCGTGGTGAAAGCCGGCGGCGTTGAGGATGTGCAGCGGGTCGCGGGCAACCGCCTCGTCCAGCCGGGCGCCGAGGTGGCCGAGCGGCCAGGACGGACGCTGCCAGGACGTGTCGGCGCGCAACTGCGCCTCGATCTCGCCGGGACTCATGCCCTTGTAGAAGTCCCAGGCGGCGTTGTAGGCGCGCACGTGCTCAAGGCAGAACCACCAGTAGTCGCTGAGCTGGCTGCGCGACTTCGGCGCCCGGTACTCGCCTGGAGCACCGCAGCCCGGCATGTCGCAAGGTCGGCCCGGGGCGTCCGGGTCGGGCGCGTAGGCCCGGGGTCTCGAAGAGCGTCGGGTCATTGTGCGATATGTGCTGCCATCCGGTGCGTTTGCAAAGGGAGTTTCGCGGTGGCCCTTCCCATGCCGGGCGGAACCAGCGATCATCCGCCGCTATGACGACACGCGCAGATCGCATGGCCGCCCTGTTGCAACAGCAGTTCACGCCGAATCTGTTGCGAATCACCGATGATTCCGCGCGCCACGCTGGCCACGCTGGGGCCGCCCCAGGCGGGGAAACACACTACCACATTCTGATGGTTTCAGCTGTATTCAGCGGGATGTCGCGCATCGCGCGCTCCCGGCGCGTTCACGCCGTCCTCGCCGACGCCTTCGCCGGTGGCCTGCACGCGCTGGAATTGAGCCTGCGCACGCCGGAAGAACAGGCGGCGCTGGAGGCCACCAAAGACTGACCGGCAACATGGTTTTAACAGATGCCATGCATGCTCCCGTAGTCATACCGACGGAGGTGCAGCGTGTCAGGCAGCCGCCTGGTCAGCCGGAACGTCATGGGCGATGCCCGCCGCACCAGCATGCGGCTGGAACCGGAACTGTGGAATGCGCTGGAGGAGATGTGCCGGCGCGAGCAACTGGCGACCCGCGACATGGTGCGCCGCATCGGGGCTAAAGCGGCGCCAGGCGGACGCACCAGCGCTGTGCGCGTCGAGGTGCTGGATTATTTCCGCGCCGCCGCGACCGAGCAGGGGCACCGTGACGCCGGCCACGGCGCGCTGCCCGACGCCACGAATGGGCCGCACTGCTGAGGCAGTACGCGGTCAGTCCGGCGCGGTCCCGGCGGTATCCTTCGGGCCGCGGTACAAGTGTGGCCAGCGGCGCTTCACCGTCTCGCGCGTATCGGCATAGGCATAGCAGGTGTTCAGCAGCACTGGGCTGGCCTCGCTGGCGATCTCGGCCTCGCTGCGGCCCTGCGCGGCCAGCCGGCGCCGCCGTTCCTCGGCACGGCGCACGCGCACCGGCCATAGCGTCTGGAACGCCGTGGTGCCGACCTGCTGGAGCAACTCGCGCAGATGCGTGCAGCCGTCGATGCGGCCCACCCGGGCATTGGCCTCGCGCAGGAAGCCTGGCTTGATGGTCAGGCCGACCAGGCGGCCCATATGCTGCGCCCCGCCGGGACAGGCGGCGAAGGGGCCATGCTCGGTGACCGCCTCGCAGGCGACGATGGTCATGGTCTCGTCGATGGTGACGCGCAGCACCATGTCGTGCAGCGGCTCGCCGGGGGCGATCCAGCCGCCGCGATCGATGTTGGCGATCCCCACCGTCTTGGTGTCGCGGATATGCGCCTCGATGTCGAACAGCCCGTCGACACGCTCGTAGCCCAGCAATTCGATGTCGCGCCGATGCGCCAGTTGGCGTTCGGCGGGGGGACTAAGCGGCATGAGGGGAGCCTCCCTGGAGCGTGATCGCCCGAATCGGAATCGGCCGAGGGCGTGAATCACGCGATCAAACAAAGAGCCAGAGCAGGATGACTTCGCCTACCAGAAGTCATCCTGCTCTGGGGCATTACGCGGGCGGTTCGCCCTGAACCGGGGTGCCCCCCAGTTCGAGCATCAGCGCCGTCACCGCCGCGATCGCCGCCTCGGCTTCGGCCGCGTCGGCTCCCTTGGCGACGATGGCGATGCCGTTGGCGGCGGGGCGGTAATAGGGGTAGCTGCCGACATCCAGGTCCGGATAGCGGGCCTGAATCGCGCTCAGCCCGGCGGCGATGCGGCCCTCGGGCAGGCCGTCGGCGTGCACCGCGCGCGCGATCACCGGCGGGCCGCCGACCAGGCTCGGGGCCAGCCGTTCGAACATCGCTTGCATGATGCGCGGCACCCCGGCGAACACATGCACGTTGCCGATGGTGAAGCCGGGCGCGATCGAGACCGGGTTGTCGATCAGCTCGGCGCCGCGCGGCAGGGTGGCCATGCGCTGGCGGGCAGCGTTGAACTCGCCGGGCTTGTAATGGCGGTCCAGCCGGGCCCAGGCCTCCGGGTGCTTCTGCCACGGCACGCCGAAGGCGGCGGCGATGCACTCGCTGGTGATGTCGTCGTGGGTCGGGCCGATGCCGCCGGTGGTGAACACGTGCGCGAAGCGGGCGCGCACCTCATTCACCGTGCCGACGATGGTCTCCGCCACGTCGGGAATAACGCGCACCTCGCGCAGCGGGATGCCGATCTGGCCGAGCCGGGTCGCCAGGTACTTGATGTTGGCGTCCTGGGTGCGCCCGGACAGCACCTCGTTGCCGATGACCAGCAGGCAGGCGGTGGGGTAGCTCTGATCCGGCATCGTGATCTCCTGTGGGGCGCAGATGGTGGCAGTATGACGGGGCGACGCCAAGGGGGGGGAACGAATCGCCCGGCGTCGCAGCCGTCGGTGATGGGGTGAGGACGCCATGAAATATAGGGTTGCTGTCGTTGCCGTGGCCTGGCTGCTGGCGGGCTGCACCGGACAGAGCGAGGGCTTCGGGCATCTGCTGGCACTGGCCTCGTCCGACGACGTCGAGGCCCAGATCACGTTGGCGCACGCCTATGCCGATCCCGCCGGTTTCCCTGGCCGCGGCCCAACCCAGCCCAACGGAAGAGAGGCGGCGAAGTGGTGCTACATCGCCATGGCGAAGCACCCCTTGGTGGCCGACAAGCCCTGTGCGGACGTGCTGACCACACTCTCGCCGCAGGACCGGGCCTGGGGGCTGGGGGAGGCGAGCGACTGGATGGTGGGGCAGAATGCTGACGTGGTCGACTAACGGCTAGAGAAAATCGCGCAGCAAGGGAACCAGCGGCCGGTCGGCCTCGGGCATGGAGTACTCGGCCAGTTTGTCCGGCCGCACCCAGGCGAGCGCTTGGCCTTCCCGCCCCTCCGCCCTTCCCTTCCAGCGCCGGCACAGGAACAGCGGCATGAGCAGATGAAAACCCGCATAGGCGTGCGAGGCAAAGGCGAACGGCGCCAAGCAATTGGTCGCCACGTCGATGCCCAGTTCCTCGCCCAGTTCGCGAATCAGCGCCGCCTCGGGGGTTTCGCCGGGCCGTAGCTTGCCACCCGGGAACTCCCACAGCCCCGCCATCGTCTTGCCTTCCGGCCGGCGCGCCAGCAGCACCCGTCCGTCGATATCGATCAGCGCGCAGGCCACCACCAGCAGCAGCGGCCGCGAGCCGTCCGCCGAGGGTTCGGCCTCCGGCGGCCCGAACAGGTCGTCGCGGGTCGCCTCGAAGCTCAGCACATCCTGCTCGCCGCCGCGGGCCAGGAAGACCTCGGTCGCTTGCCCCACGTGACGGAAGCCGATCCGGCGCAGCACCGCGACGGAGGCAGGATTGTCGGTGGCGACGCTCGCCCGCAGCTTCGCCAGGTCGAGGTTGGCGAGCGCCCAGCGGGCCAGCCGTCCTGCCGCCTCGCTGGCGACGCCGTGGCCCCAGTAGCGGCGCCCGACCCAGTAGCCGAGGTGGCCGGCGCGCGCGGCGGCATCGACGCGCAGGCCAATGCCGCCGACGACGATCTCGCGCCCGTCCTCGGCGCCCGAGATCACCAGATGGTAGGCGGAACCCCCCGCCAGCGATTCGCCGGCCGAGCGGATCCAATCCTCCGCCAGGGCGCGGGAATAGGGGAACGGCACGGCGGCGAGGTTGCGCGTGACCTCCCAGTCGTTGATCAGCCGGTGCAGTTCGGCCGCGTCATCGGGACAATACGGGCGCAGCGTCAGCCGCTCGGTCGTGAGCGGCGCGAAGCCGGCCGCCGGGGGCTTGCTGGCGGACATGACACAGGGAGTGCCGCAAGAAGCGGCGGGTCGCAAGAGCCGTCGGGCGATCAGGAGCGATAGCTGCCGTTTATGTCGATGTAGCCATGCGTGAGATCGCAGGTCCACACGGTCGCGCGGCCATGGCCCAGGGCCAGATCGACCGCGATGCGCACTTCGGGACCCTTCATGTGCTCGACCACCGGCGCCTCGTCGTAACCCGGCACCACGGCGCCGTCGCGGGCCATCCAGACGCCGCCGATGGCGATGCTCAGGGTGTCGCGGTCAGCCGGTTCGCCGGCCTTGCCCACCGCCGCGACGATGCGGCCCCAGTTGGCGTCCTCGCCGGCGATCGCGGTCTTGACCAGCGGCGAATTGGCGACCGCCATCGCCACCCGCTTCGCCGAGCCCGCCGAGACGGCCCCGGTGACGTCGATGCGCACCAGCTTTTTCGCCCCCTCGCCGTCGCGGATCACCTGCAAGGCCAGATCGAGCAGCAGGTCGGCCAACGCGGCGCGGAAGCCGCGCAGCATCGGCCCGCCATCGGCCGGCACATGCTTATGCTTGGCCTGGCCGGTGGCGAACAACAGCACGGTGTCGGAGGTGGAGGTGTCGGAATCGACCGTGGTGCAGTTGAAGCTGGCGGCCACCCCCTTGCGCAGCACCGCCTGCAACGCCGGCGCCGGCAGCTTGGCGTCGGTGAACACGAAACACAGCATGGTCGCCATGTCGGGCGCGATCATGCCGCTGCCCTTGCAGAAGCCCTGGATGGTCACCTCGGCGTTGCCGATCCGTGCCGTGCGCACCGCCGCCTTGGGGAAGGTGTCGGTGGTCATGATGCCGCGGGCCGCCGCTTCCCAGCCATCCTTGGTCAGGGCGGCGTGCAACCCGGGCAGGGCGGCGGTCAGGCGGTCGTGCGGCAGCACCTCGCCGATCACGCCGGTGCTGGCCAGCATGACCTCGCGCGGCTTGCAGCCCACCAGCTTCGCCGCCGCCGCGGCCGAGGCCTTCGTCGCCTCGGCGCCGGCGCGGCCGGTGAACACGTTGGCGTTGCCGGCATTCACCACCAGCGCGCGGGCGCGGCCACCCTTCAGCGCGGCGCGGCACCAGTCGACCGGGGCGCCGGGGCATTTGCTGCGCGTGAACACGCCGGCCACCGTGGTGCCCGGCGCCAGCTCGGCCAGCACGAGGTCGGTGCGCCCCTGGTAACGGATACCGGCCGCGATGGCACCCAGGCGCACGCCCGCCAGGGGCGCCAGCGTGGGCAGATCGACGGCAAGCGGCGAGACGGAGGAAGTCATGGCGACGTTTCCTTGGCGGAGGGGCCTATTTCTTCGGTGCGGGCGGCGGCTCGGCGTTGTCGGTCGGGCGCGGGGTGGAGCCGTCGATGTTGTATTTTTCGACCTTCACCTGGGTGACCGCGCTGGCGACCAGCTTCTGCAAGCCCTCCTGGATCATCTGGTTGCGCAGCTCGTCGCGCGCCTGCTCGAAGGTGGGCGGGGTGGTGGTGCGGCGATCCTCCACCCGGATGACGTGCCAGCCGTATTGGGTGTGCACGGGCTTGTCGGTGGTCTGGCCGGGCTGCAACGCGAAGGCGGCGTCGGCGAACTCGGGCAGCATGTCGCCCTTCTTGAACCAGCCCAGGTCGCCGCCCTGGGCAGCCCCGGGATCGCTGCTGCGGGCCTTGGCGATGGCGGCGAAGTCGCCCCCCTTCTTCAGCTCGGCGATGATCGCGACGGCATCGGCCTCGTTGGCCACCAGGATGTGGCTGGCGTGCACCTCGGCCTCGCCCGGCTTGCCCGCGATATCGCGATCGTAGCGAGCACGCACGGCCTCGTCGGTGATCAGCGGGCCGATGTCGCGATGGAACAGCGCCGATTGCAACGCCTCTTCCTGGGCACGGGCCATCTGGCGCTGCACCGTGGGGTCCTTGTCCAGCCCCTGCTTGCGGGCCATCGCCACCACCGCCTCGAGATCGACCAGCTGGTTGATCAACGCAGGGTAGAGCGTCTGTGGCGGCATGCTGCGGTACTCGGCGGGCAGACTCCCCATGGCGTCCTGGAGGTCGCTGAGGCGGATCTCGGTGCCATTGACCCGGGCGACGACCGGATCGGCGGCAGCCCCGGCGTCCGGGGTCTGGACTGCCGGCGGCTTGGCAGAAGGCGCCTGGGCGCTGGCAGGGCCGGCCAGGCAGCAGAGCGCCGCCAGCGCGGCAAGCGGGGCGGTCCAGGTGAAATGCCGCATGGCGTAATCCCTTCCAGAAGCGGGTCGGTGTTATGGCCGAACCGCCCCTTGCCGACAACCTGCCGGATGGGTTCCCGGGATGGGTTCCAGAGTGCG
Source organism: Acetobacteraceae bacterium (assembly GCA_003164455.1). Lineage (GTDB taxonomy): Bacteria > Pseudomonadota > Alphaproteobacteria > Acetobacterales > Acetobacteraceae > Rhodovastum. Next base: position 404 of record PLTJ01000465.1, on the reverse strand, counting down.
CGTCGTTGACCACACCCCTCGGGGCTCCTATCTGACAGCCCTGCCCAACTGACGGAGAGGGCGGGCAGCTTGGGGGTGGCGGCGGGCCGGGGATCGCCGCCGCGCCCGCACGGCTGTCTCCGCCCCGGAAGGCTTGTCATGTTCGCCCGCATCGCCCGCAAGTTCCTCGGCACCTCGAACGACCGTGCCCTCAAGGCCTATCAGCGCCGGGTGCCCGAGATCAACGCGCTCGAGCCGGCCATGCAGGCGCTCTCCGACGCGGCGCTGGCGGCCAAGACGGTGGAGTTCCGCGAGCGCCTGGCCCAGGGCGCGACGCTCGACGAGCTGCTCCCCGAGGCCTTCGCCGTGGTCCGCGAGGCGTCCCTGCGCACCCTGGGCATGCGCCACTTCGACGTCCAGCTGAT
>PLTJ01000012.1 GCA_003164455.1 Acetobacteraceae bacterium | reverse complement strand
GAGCGCGCGCTCAAAGCCGGCACTTCGCTCCGGACCGTGCTCTCCATCGCCGCCCGCATCCGCCAGCGGTCCGAAGTCCCGCTGCTGCTCTTCACCTACCTCAACCCGGTGCTCCGCTATGGGCTCGAGCGCCTCGCGCGGGATGCCTCCGCCGCCGGCATCGATGGCTGCCTGCTCACCGACGCTTCCGTGGAAGAGGCGTCCGATTATGTCGCCGCCATGCACCGCCAGGGCCTCGACACCGTCTTCCTGGCCGCGCCCACCAGCACCGAGCGCCGCCTGAAACTGGTCGCGCAGTATTCCACCGGATTTGTGTATCTGGTTTCGCGGACCGGCGTCACCGGCGAGCGCGATTCGGTTTCGGACGCGGTCGCCCCGCTCATCCGCGCCGTGCGGGCCGTCACCGATCTGCCGCTGGCCGTCGGTTTCGGCATCTCCAAGCCGGAGCACGTGACGGAACTGGGCCGGCAAGTGGAAGCCGTGGTGGTGGGCAGCGCGCTCGTCCGGTTGATCGAGCGCAACCTCGACAACACCTCGCTCGAGATGCAGCTCGAATCCTTCGTCCGCGAGCTCAAGCGCGGCTTGGGAGCGCAGGCATGACCCCGGATGAGGCTCGCGCGGAGCTGGAAAAATGCCGCGTGCTGGTGGATGATGTGGACCGCCGCCTCGTGGCGCTTCTCAACGAGCGCACGCGCGTGGTCCAGGAAATTGGCCGCGTCAAACGCCAGACGAACATGCCCATTTATGAGCCCAAACGCGAAGACCAGGTATTCGCCAATATCAGCGCCAGCAATCGCGGGCCGCTGACCGAAGAGGCGGTGCGCCGCATCTTCGAGCGCATCATCGACGAAATGCGGATGATCCAGCGCGTGTGGATGAAATCCGATGGAGAGAAATAAATGATCATCGTCATGCAGCAGGGCGCCACGGAGCGGCAAATCCAGGGCGTCATCGACCGCCTGGTGGAGTGCGGCTTCGATGTGCACCGCTCTACCGGCGTGATGCACACCGTGCTGGGCGGGGTGGGCGGCAAGGAAGAAGTCGACCTCGGAGTTTTCGAGGTGATGGATGGCGTCAAGGAAGCCCANNCGCATCGTCTCGCCCTACAAGCTGGCCAGCCGCAGCTTTCGCCCGGCAGGCACGGTGGTCAGGGTGGGCGATGTGGATGTGGGCGGCGACCGCGTGGTGGTCATGGCCGGCCCATGCAGCGTGGAGAGCCGGGACCAGATTGAGCGCACGGCGGAAGTGGTGGCCCGCACCGGGGCCCAGGTGATCCGCGGCGGGGCGTTCAAACCGCGCAGCTCGCCCTACGCCTTCCAGGGCCTCGGCGAGGAAGGTTTGCAAATGTTGCGCGAGGCCGCCGGCCGCAACGGGTTGCTGGTGGTCAGCGAGGTGATGGACCTCACCCAGATCCCGCTGGTGGCGCAGTACGCCGACATCCTGCAAGTGGGCGCGCGCAATATGCAGAGCTTCAACCTGCTGCGCGAGTTGGGCAGGCAGCGCAAGCCGGTGCTGCTCAAGCGCGGCATTTCGGCTACCATTGAAGAGCTGCTGCTCTCGGCCGAATACATTCTCGCCGGCGGCAACTACGACGTGATTCTGTGCGAGCGCGGCATACGCACCTTCGAGACTTACACGCGCAACACGATGGACATTTCCGCCATCCCGGTAGTGAAGAAGCTGTCGCACCTGCCGATCATCGCCGACCCTTCGCATGGCACGGGGCGCCGCGACAAGGTGGAGCCCATGGCCCGCGCCGCCGTGGCCGCCGGCTCCGACGGCCTGCTGATCGAGGTGCATCCCGATCCGGACCATGCCCTGAGCGACGGTGCACAGTCGTTGCGCTTCGACCAGTTCGAGGAGCTGATGTCTCAGTTACGGATCATTGCCCCCGCCGTGGGTCGCACCATGGCCGGGCCGCGGGCATGAGAGGGCGTGACATAATCGAGCTACGCAGGCGGAACCGCCTGCGCCACCACCATAACTCCACCATGTTCGGAGTCACAGGTGGGGCAGGCGGTTCCGCCTGCCGGCCGAGGCTTCTCGCATGAAAAGCGTCGTCATCGTCGGCACCGGCCTGATCGGCGCGTCTTTCGGCCTCGCCTTGCGTCAGGCCGGGTTCGATGGACCCATCACCGGGGTCAGCTCCCCGGGCGCCATCGCCGATGCCATTGCCGCGGGGGCCATCGACCGCGGCGCGCCGCTCGCTGAAGCCGTGGCGCAGGCCGATCTGGTCTTCCTCTCCCAGACCATAGGCCGCATTCTCGACACCATCCGGCATCTCGATCCGCTAGTCCGCCCCGACGCCATCGTCACCGATGCCGGCAGCACCAAGTGTGAAATCGTCGATCTGGCGCGGCAGAACATCGCCCGCTGCCAGTTCCTGGGCGGCCACCCCATGGCCGGCAAAGAGAAGCGCGGGGCGGCGGCGGCGGACGCCGGTCTTTTTCGCGGCCGCACCTGGGCGCTGACGCCGGATGATCCGTCGGAGCTGGCAACGCCGGCGGCCCGCGA
>PLTJ01000214.1:908-3324 GCA_003164455.1 Acetobacteraceae bacterium | reverse complement strand
TTGCCGTGGCGATCCATTGACTGCTGGATGCGCCTGATCTCAACCAGATCGATTCCTGAGCCGACAATCATGCTGTCTACAAAGCTACATCATTTTGCAATCCTTGCGCTTGCGCGTATTCCTCCCTGTCTCGATCCGCCCAGCTTGGGAGCTAGTCTGTGGATACCATAGGTCTCCAATTACCAGCGCATAGGATCGCCGAAGTACTTGATGGCGCGGTGTGTCAAAGACGGTCAAGGTCCGTTCGACTCCTGCACAATCGTTATGCTGTCCTCTCCGGCTCCGATAAGACCTTTGTGAGGCTGAAGATGCCGGTCCGCAGCGCGGTACAAGCGATGAGCATCCCTTGGGCGATGCAGATGAGGGCCGTCTCAATCGAGGATCCGGCGCGGCTGGTCCAGACTCTCACAGGCGCAATTCTCGGATGCGGCGGCTGGGTTCTGAGCCGCGGCGCCAACGATAGCGGCGCGGTCAGCATGCTTTTCGAGTTCGAGCGCCAGGCCTGCATGGAGATCTACAGCATTCTGATCGGCGCCGGACTGGAACTCAGCCAGAACGGACACATCAGCTTTACCGAGTTCTGCCGCTGTACCCGCATCCACCAGCACGAGTGCGGCACGGAGATTGCCAGCGTCGACCTGGAGATCCAGACCTTCCCGGTGGAATTGGCGCAGGGCGCACACATCTGCCACCTGTCCTGAACGGCCCCAGCTTCTTCAACCAGCCTCCACCAGCCCATACCGCCGCTGCCACGATTCCTTGAGCCGTGCCCACACGCGCGCCCTTTCGGCCTCGGTTCCTTCGCCGCCCTTGTCTTTGGCGGAATCGGAGGCATTGGCAAAACGCGCCGCCTCCAGTTTGGCCAGCTCCAGCANNGGTTGGCGACGCGGAACTCGGGCAGGCCGGTCTGGCGCGTGCCGAAGAACTCGCCGGGGCCGCGCTGGCTCAGGTCCAGCTCTGCCAGCTCGAAGCCGTCCTGGGTGCGCACCATGGCGTTCAGCCGTTCCTCGCCCAGCGGTGAAACCCGCGGCCCGGTGATCAGAACGCAGTAGCTCTTGGCGGCTCCCCGGCCCACGCGCCCGCGCAACTGGTGCAACTGCGCCAGCCCGAACCGCTCGGCGTGCTCGATCACCATCACGCTGGCCTCCGGCACGTCCACGCCGACCTCGATGACCGTGGTCGCCACCAGCAGCCGCGTCCGCCCGGCGGCGAAATCGGCCAGCGCCGCCTCGCGCACCGGGCTGTCCTGCCTGCCGTGGGCCAGGCCGACCAGCGCACCGAAACGGGCATGCAGGTCGGCAAAGCGTTCGTCGGCGGCGGCCACGTCGAGGTCCTCGCTTTCGGCCACCAGCGGGCAGACCCAGTAAACCCGCGCCCCGCCCTCCAGCGCGCGGGCCACCGCCGTCACCACGTCGGGCAGCGTCGCCAGCGAGTGCAACGTGGTGCGCACCGGCAGGCGGCCAGCGGGCTTGCCGGTCAGCCGGCTGACCTGCATCTCGCCCCACTGGGTCAGCAGCAGCGTGCGCGGGATCGGGGTCGCCGTCATCACCAGCACGTCCGCGGCCACCCCCTTGCCGCCCATGCGCAGGCGCTGCTCCACGCCGAAGCGGTGCTGCTCGTCGATCACCGCCAGCCCAAGGTCGTTGAACGCCACCCCGTCTTGCACCAGCGCGTGGGTGCCGACGACGATCGGAATGCTGCCGTCGGCCAGCCCCTCCAGCACGCCGGCGCGGGCTTTCCCGGTGACCGAGCCGGTCAGCAGCGCGCACGGCACCGGGCAGAGGCGCTCCAGCGTGCGATAATGCTGCCGGGCCAGGATTTCGGTCGGCGCCATCAGCGCAGCCTGGGCGCCGGCCTCCACCGCCCGCAGCATGGCCAGCACCGCCACCAGCGTCTTGCCGGACCCGACATCGCCCTGCAACAGCCGCAGCATCCGCCGCGGGGCGGCCAGGTCGGCGTCGATTTCCGCCAGCACCGCACCCTGCGCCTCGGTCAGCGGCAGGCCGAAGGCGGTCAGGGCTTTCGCGCGCAAGGCCCCGTCGCCGGCGAGCGCCCGGCCGGGCCGGTCGCGCATCCGCCGGCGCACGAAGGCCAGCGCGACCTGGCTGGCCAGCAACTCGTCATAGGCCAGCCGCCGCCGCGCCGTGGACGGCGGCGGTTCCTGCGGGGCATGCAGCAGGCGCAGCGCCTCGGCAAACCCCGGCCACTTCTGCCGCGCCAGCAGCGCCGGGTCATGCCATTCCGGCAGCGCAGGGATGCAGGCCAGCGCCTGCGCCACCGGCCGGCGCAGATGCCAGGGGAACAGCCCGGCCGTCAGCGGCCACACCGGCTCGATCCAGGGCAGCCCCTCCGCCCGGTCGGCCGGCACGATGTGGTCCGGGTGCACCATCTGCCGGCGCTCGTCGAACTTGCCGGA
>PLTJ01000214.1:0-870 GCA_003164455.1 Acetobacteraceae bacterium | reverse complement strand
ACCTCGATGGTCGCCAGCGCCCCGGGCAGCGCCGCCGCGATCGTGGTGCGCGCGCGCCGGTCGATCCAGCTCTCGGGCAGGTGGAACAGCAGGTCGATCACCCGCGTCCCGCCGGTGGCGCGCGCAATCAGCCCCGCCACCGTCTCGCCCACCCCGCGCAAGGCGGTCAGGGGAGCGAACAACGGAGCGCACAGGCTGGCCGGAATCGGCGAGGGCGATGGTGGCTGCACGGGCTGACACTGTATGGCCCCGCGTCTATATGACCCTACCGATGACCGAACCAGCCCTCGATATCCGTCGCCGCCGTCTGCTCTACCGCGCCAACCACCGCGGTACCTACGAAAACGACCTGCTGATCGGCGGCTACGTTAGCCGCCATGTCGCCACCTTGACGGAGAGCGAGTTGGACGCGCTCGAGACGGTCATGGAATTGCCCGACACCGACCTCGGGGACTGGCTGACCGGCCGCCGGCCGATTCCATGTGGCTTCGACTCGCCCATGCTGCGAAGCATCCGGGCATTCGCTCTCGATCCGGGGAATCGGTGATGGCCGCGCGGCAAGGCAAGGCGGCGGCGGTGACTGCCGTCTTCGGTGCTCCCGAGGGGTGGGATGCGGTGCTGTTGGCCCGCCGGTCGGCGGAACACGCGGGGCCGTTGCTGCATGCCTGTCGCGACGATGCGCGCATGGCGCGGCTTGCCGAGTCGCTGGCCTTCTTCGTCCCCACGACCGAGGTGTTGTGCTTTCCGGCCTGGGATTGCCTGCCCTATGACCGGGTCTCGCCCAATCCCGCCCTGGTCAGCGAACGGATCGCCACCCTGGCGCGCCTGCTGGAGAAGCCGGCCGCCGCGCGCATCGTGCTGACCACGGTG
>PLTJ01000039.1 GCA_003164455.1 Acetobacteraceae bacterium | reverse complement strand
GCGGCGGCCTGGCTGACAGCGCAGCAATTTCCGGCCGATTGCGACAGCAGCGTTTCGAGCGCCTGAATCAGGTCGCGCGGGCCCGCCGCCCAGCCAATGCGCCAACCCGTCATGGCATAGGTCTTTGACACCCCGTTGATCGCCAGAGTGCGGTCACGCAGTTCAGGAGCGACTGCGAGCAGATGCGGCGTTTGCTCGCCGTCAAAGCGGATGTGTTCGTAGATGTCGTCCGTCATGACCAGCACATGCGGTTTTCGGGCGAGCACCTCTGCGAGTGCACGATATTCCAGGGCCGAATAAGCCGCCCCCGTGGGATTGGAAGGGGAGTTGATGAGCAGCCAGCGCGTCCTCGGCGTGATGGCGGATTCCAGTTGGGCCGGCGTCAGCTTGAAGCCCTGGTGCTCCGGACAGGCAACGGCGACCGGGGTGCCGTCGTTCGCCAGCACCATGTCCGGATAGGAAACCCAGTAGGGGGCAGGGATGATCACCTCATCGCCGGGCTCCAGCGTGGCGGCGAGCGCACTGTAGATCGCACTCTTGGCGCCGTTGGTGGCGATGATCTCCGTCGGCGCGTAGGTTAGCCCGTTCTCGCGCGCGAGCTTCGCGACGATGGCCTGGCGCAGTTCGGGCGTGCCCAGCATCGCCGTGTAGCGCGTGGCGCCGTGCTCTATCGCATACGCGGCGGCCTGACGGATGTTCGGCGGCGTATCGAAATCGGGCTCGCCGACGACGAGGTTCACGATCGATTTGCCCTGGCGCCGCAATTCATTGGCCCGATCCGCGGCGGCGGTGCTGGGGGAGGGTTTGATGCGCCTGACGCGCTCGGCGATCCGGGACTGGTTCACGGTGGAACTGACCTGATTTCTGGAAGCACCGCGCCAGGGTAGGAGCCCCCGGCGGCGCTGGCCAAGACGAGTTCGGTCTGCCTTTATAGGCAACTCTTATGGATGCCATCGATCCCTGGTATGATCTGGGAACGATGGCCGGTCTGGTTGCCGGCGGGTGGAGGCGATGCCTTGAACCTCAGGCGCTTGCAGTATTTCGTGAAGATCGTCGACATCGGCAGCCTGACCCAGGCCGCCGATATCCTTCATGTCGCGCAACCCGCGCTCAGCCAGCAACTGGCGACGCTGGAAGGCGAGGTTCGCCAACAACTGCTGGTGCGAACCAAGCGGGGAGTAACGCCGACCGAGGCGGGGCGGGTGCTGTACCGGCATGCGCAGTTGATCCTGCGCCAGTGCGAGCAGGCGCGCGTCGACATGCTCGCGGCGAGTCAGGGCCTCTCGGGGGCCGTATCGGTGGGCCTGGCCCCCGGCACTGCCGCCGCGGGCCTGGCACTGCCGCTCCTGCGTACGGTTCGCGCACGGCATCCTGGCATCGTGCTCTATTTGAATGAAACCTACGGCAACACGCTATCCGAGCTCGTCATGAACGGGCGGATGGACCTTGCCGTGCTGTACGGCGGCAAGAATGCCGTACATGGACTCTCGTTCGTGCCTCTGCTGAGAGAACAACTCTTCGTGGTGGGGCCCGACCGGATGCTGGCGCCGCCGGAGCAGGTGCCGCTGAGCATGCTCGGCGAGATGGATCTGTATCTGGCACGCCCATACAACGTGGTCCGCAAGATGGTCGACGAGGCTTTTGCAGGGATTGGCATGGCGCCGCGCGTCGTGGCGGAGATCGAGTCCGCGGGAACGCTGACGGCGGTCATCGCCGATGCGCTGGGCGCGACCATCCTGCCGGAGTCGATGGCGCGGCAGATCGTGACGTCCTGCAACGCCAGGCTCTGCCGCATCGTCGAACCGGTGATCGAGGCGCCGCTGGCGCTGTGCCGGTCGGATTATCTGCCGCTGTCGGAGCCCGCGCAGGCCGTCTGGGACATCCTGATGGAGCTTGTGGCCGGCCTGCCCGGCAACCTGCTCACGCCCGACGACGTCGCCAGGGTGCCGACGTCATAAGTCAGCCTTATCGGGACAAAGACATTCGGTCTTGGCGCGTCCGGGCGGGCGCCGATAGCCTTGCGGATCATGGATACGCGCGCATATGGCGTGCGGGTCTGCCGTGAGGGCTCATGGACCTGAACGACATCAAGGTACTCATCGAGGCGATGCAATCATCGGACCTCGCGGAGATGGAGTTCAGCAGGAACGGCTGGACCCTGCGGTTGGTGCGCAACACGGGTCACAACAGGCAGCCGGCGAACCCGAATGCCGGCAGACCGGTTGAATCGCCGCTCCCCGGACCGGCACAACCAGACATGGGGCGTGCTGTCACGCCCGCGCCTCTCGAAGGGGACGTGCGCGCGCCACTTTCGGGAATCGTTCATTTGCAGCCCGCCCCGGACCAGCCCCCCTTCATCCAGGCCGGCCAGAGCGTCCAGGCCGGAGCGATGCTCTGCATCATCGAGGCGATGAAGGTGTTCAACTCGATCCGCGCCGAACGAGACGGTACCGTCGAAGCCGTCCTGGTGGCGCCGGGAGACGAGGTCGAGGCCGGGCAGACGCTGATGCGGATCGTGTGACGACGCCATGTTCGACACCGTCCTGATCGCCAATCGCGGTGAGGTTGCATTGCGTGTGCAGCGCGCATGCCGGACACTCGGCCTGCGCACCGTCGCCGTGCATTCCGAGGTGGACCGCGACGCTCCGCATGTCCGCCATGCCGACGTCGCGCTGTGCATCGGCCCCGCCGCGGCCAGCCGCAGCTACCTGGACCAGGCGGCGGTCCTGTTTGCCGCAGAAGTCAGCGGCGCGCAGGCCATCCATCCCGGCTACGGTTTCCTGTCGGAGAACGCGGACTTCGCCGAGCGCGTCGAGACGGCAGGCCTCACCTTCATCGGGCCGACCTCAGCGTCGATCCGCATGATGGGCGACAAGATCGCCGCCAAGCGGGCCATGCGCGACGCCGGGGTGCCCTGCGTGCCAGGCCCCGATGGGGCGCTGCCCGACGATCCCGATCTGTTGCGCGCTCTCGCTGATCGAATCGGCTTTCCCGTCATCGTAAAGGCCGCGGGCGGCGGTGGTGGACGTGGAATGCGGGTTGTGCACGATGGGTCCGGCCTCGCGGACGCGCTGGCGCTGACCCGTGAGGAGGCGCGCCGCAGCTTCGGCAATGCCGACGTCTATCTTGAGAAGTTCCTGCTCCACCCGCGCCACGTGGAGATCCAGGTGCTCGCTGATCAGCACGGACAGGTCCTGTGGCTCGGCAGCCGCGACTGCTCGTTGCAGCGCCGCCATCAGAAGGTGTTGGAGGAAGCCCCGGCACCGGGCATCGCTGCCGGCGCCATCGATGCGATCGGCGCCTGCTGTGTCGAGGCGTGCCGGCGAATCGGCTATCGCGGCCTTGGCACCTTCGAATTTCTCGTCGAGGAAGGCGCGTTCCATTTCATCGAAATGAACACGCGGCTGCAGGTGGAACACTGCGTCACGGAGATGATCACGGGCATCGACCTCGTGCAGCAGCAGATCCGGGTGGCGCGTGGCGAGAGGCTGGCGCTGGTGCAAGACGCGATCCGACTTCGCGGCCACGCCTTCGAATGCCGAATCAACGCCGAGGATCCGGAGACTTTCGCGCCTTCCCCCGGCCGCATCACCGGATGGGAGCTTCCTGGTGGCCCCGGCGTGCGCGTGGACAGCCATGTCGNNNNGGGTCGGCGGGATCGAGACAAACCTGGACCTGCACCGCAGGATCGTGCGCGATCCGGACTTCGTGGCCGGCGGCGTGGATATCCACCACCTGGAGCGCCGGCTGTCACAGGAACGCGGCACATGAGCCTCGGGCCGCCCGTGATCAGCCTGCTCGGCACCAGCGCCCTGCTGTTCGAGGCGCCGGGCGAAACCAGCCTGCCGACGCAGCAGCGCATCTGGGCGCTCGCCCGCGAAGCCGGGCGCTGGCCCGAGGTCCGCGAGACCGCCCCCGGAATGAACAACCTGATGCTCGGCTTCGCCCGCCCGCCCGCCCGGTTGGACGAGATCGCGGCGCGGTTGCAGGCGGCCTGGGCCGCCGTGGAGCCGTTGCCGCTGCAAGGACGGGTCATCGAACTGCCGGTCACCTATGGCGGGGCCGCCGGTCCGCACCTGGGGGACGTTCTTACCCATACCGGTCTGGGCGTCGACGACATCGTGGCGATCCATAGCGCGCCGCTCTATCCGGTCTATGCGCTGGGCAGCCACCCCGGCTACTGCTACCTCGGCGGCATGGATCCGCGGATTGCCACGCCGCGGCGCAAGGTGCCGGTGCTCTGCATTCCCGGCGGCTCCGTCTCGATCGGGGGCGGGCAGACCGGCGTGTCCGCGTCGCCCGGACCGAGCGGCTGGAACACCATCGGCCGCACCGATCGGTGTTTTTTCGACCCGAATAGCGATCCGCCCGCGCTGTTCCGCCCCGGCGACAGCATCCGCTTCCGGGTCGAGCGGGTGATCCGATGATCGAGATCCTGTCGGACACCGCGCTGACGACGGTGCAGGATCTCGGCCGGTTCGGCTTCCTGAACTGGGGCGTCGGCGCTTCGGGCGCCATGGACCCACTGGCGCTGGCCGGCGGCAACCTGCTGCTGGGCAACGACGAAAACGCCGCCGCTGTCGAGGTCCAGGTATTCCCCTTCGCGGTGCGCTTCCACGTGCCCTGCGGCTTCGCCGTGACCGGCGCCGATTGCGCGGCGCGGCTCGATGACCAGCCGCTGCTGCCCTGGTGGTCCGGCGAGGCGGCGGCGGGGCAGGTCCTGCACCTTGGCCTGCCGGCGAACGGAAGCTGGCGCGGCAGCCGCGCCTATCTGTGCCTGGCCGGCGGAGTCGATGTGCCATGCGTGCTGGGCTCGCGCAGCACCCAGTTGCGCGGCGCCTTCGGCGGCCACGAGGGCCGGGCGCTGCGCCAGGGGGACCGGCTTCGTGCCGGTTTGCCCGGCGCCGGGGTGCGCCCAACCGGCTTCGGCCTGGTGCCGCCGGCGCTGGCGATGCCGCTCGTCAGCGAGGGGATGGTCGCCATCCGGGTGCTTCCCGCCGCCGAATACGATCGCTTCACGCCCGCCTCGCGCGACGTCTTCTGGTCGGCGGCGTGGAAGATTACGCCGCAGAGCGACCGCTACGGCTATCGGCTGGCCGGCCCTCGGCTGGACCTGGTTGCCCCGATCGAGTTGCGCTCGCACGGCATCGTGCCCGGCGTGATCCAGGTGCCGCATGGCGGCCAACCGATCGTGCAGATGCGTGATGCCCAGCCGTCCGGCGGCTATCCGAAGATCGCCACCGTGATCGAGGCCGATCTCTGGCGGCTCGGTCAGGCGCCGATCGGCAGCCGCGTCCGCTTCCTCGAAAGCACGTGGGAAGAGGCCCTCGCTGCGCTCGACGAAACCGCCCGATGGCTGGCCAAAGTGCATGAGCTGGCCACGCTGCAGGGCGGCCGGGCGGGGAGGGCCTGAGCATGCCGCTCCAGCACGTCGGACAGATCTCCGCCTGGTTCGCCGGCACCGACATCGCCCTGCTGGAATTGCGCGGGCCGGGAGGCTCCCTGACGCTGCGCCAGCACCACGGCAGCATAACCGCTGACCTGGACGAGAACGCTTCATGCACCGCCATGCCGCCCGCGGTGTTGGACGTCGTCACGGCGGCATCGGTGGGCGTCTTCCTGCACCGGCACCCGCTGCACGAGGCACCGCTGGTGCGCGTCGGCGAGCGGATGCAGGCCGGCCGGACTCTTGGCCTGCTGCGGATCGGCGCGCTGCTGTTGCCGGTGGCTGCCCCGCGGTCGGGGATCGTCGCGGGCGTGCTGGTTGCGCACGACACGATGGTGGGCTTCGGAGCCCGCCTCTTCGAACTGCTTCCCCTCCAACCATAGGGCCTGTCATGGACATCGACCTCAACGCCGATCTCGCGGAAGGATATGGCGCCTGGCGAATGGGAGACGACGAAGCCCTGCTTGAGGTGCTGTCCTCGGCCAATGTGGCCTGTGGCTACCATGCGGGCGACCCGCTCATCATGGACCGTGTCGTCAGGCTCGCCCTGGCCCGCGGGATCGATATCGGCGCCCATGTGGGCTTTCCGGACCGCCAGGGTTTCGGCCGCCGCGTCATGCAGATCGATATCGCCGAGCTCGCCGCGATGGTGATCTACCAGCTTGGCGCCCTGGACGGCATCGCCCGCGCGGCCGGCCACCGCATGACGCACATGAGCTTCCATGGCGCGCTGGGCAACATGGTCGCCGCCGACGCCGCAATGGCCGGGCCTCTCGTTGGGGCGGTCGCGGCGTTTGATCCGGGGATCATCATCATCTCATCGAGCAGCCGCGCCATCGAGACGGCGGCGGCCGAGCGCGGGCTACGTGTGGTGACCACGTTCCTTGCCGACAGGGCGTACGACGACGACGGCCTGTTGGTTCCGCGTCGGTTGTCCGGATCGGTCATCCATGATGAGGCGGCGGTGCTGGACCGGGTCCGGCGCATGCTCGCTGAAGGCGTCGTGACGACCTACAGCGGCAAGGAACTGGCAATGCGCCCGCGGAGCATCCTGGTCCATGGCGACACCGCCGGCGCGGTCAACCTCGCCCAAAAGCTTCGCCGCGAGATCGAACGGGCCGGCGGTCGCATCGTGCCGGTTTCCCGGCAGCGGGCTGAAGATGCATAAGAGCGTCTTATCCCACCACAGCCAATACGTCTTGGCGCACCGGACCGGCGCTGGATAGCGTCTCCGGCCAACCCTGCGGGAAATTAGATGCCTTTTTCCGATTACCGTACTGCACTTGTTACTGGCGCGTCCTCCGGGATCGGCGCCGCCGTCGCCGAGCGATTGCGCCGCGAGGGGATCGAGGTTCACGCCCTGGCCCGTGACGCCGGGGCGCTCGCGGCCGTGGCCGCGCGGACGGGGTGCGTCGCGCACGCCATGGACGTGACCGACCTCGCCGCTGTCACGGCGCTGACCCGGAGCGTGGCATTCGATATCCTGGTCAACTGTGCCGGCGTTGATCGCCCGCGGGGATTGATGCAGGCGGCGGCCGAAGACATCGACCTGCTGGTGGACGTCAATCTTCGCGCAATACTGCATCTGTGCCGGCTCGTGGTGCCCGGCATGATGGCGCGCGACCGCGGCCACGTCATCAACATCAGCTCGATCGCCGGCGCCTATAATTTCGGCGGCAACACCACTTATCACGCGACCAAGGCCGCCATCAGCATGCTGTCGCGCCAGCTTCGCATCGACGCCTTCGGCCGCCATGTGCGGGTGACCGAGATCTGCCCAGGCCGCGTGGCCACCGACATCTTCGCCCATGTCCACGGAGATTCGCCGGAGACCCGCGAGAAATACATCCTTGGCTTCGAGCTCCCGGAGGCCGTCGACATTGCCGAGGCGATCGCGTTCGCCATCGCCGCACCGCGCGCGGTCAACATCGGCCACATGGAGATTACGCCGACTCTGCAAGTGCCGGGTGGGCTGTCCACCGTCCGCTCCTCCGACGTGCCCGCCGAGGACGCGGGCTGATCCGCGGGACGCCACATGAAGGGGTCCGATCTCGAGAGGCGCAGCCTAGAGAGCCTTAGAGGGCACAATGAAGCGCACAAATGCGCGTGGATGAATACCTAATCAAATGTGCATTGCAAAGCAATGTCGATTAACAGGAGGAGCGTAAACATGCAGAGCAACATTGGAGCGAGATTGGATCGTCTGCCAACCTCGGCATGGCATCTAACAGTGTTCTGGCTGATTGGTTTAGGTCTTTTGATAGACGGGTGTGACAATTACCTGAGTGGTGTCGTGCTGGCTGACCTGGTAAAGTCCGGTTGGTCCAACAACTGGTGGAACGCTACGTTCAACTCGGCAACCATGGCCGGGCTCGTCGTTGGCTCGCTGTTTGCCGGCTTCTCCGGCGACCGTTTTGGCAGGAAACTGGCCTATCAAATCAACCTTCTTATTTTCGGACTGGCATCCATAGCCGCCGCGTTCGCCACGGACATGCTGACGTTAACCATCTTGCGTGGCGTCATCGGCATCGGTCTGGGTGCTGAAATTGTCGTTGGCTTTGCCACGTTTTCGGAATTCGTTCCGGCGAAAACGCGCGGGAAGTGGTCTTCTACCTTATCTCTGGTGGGAAATTGCGCACCACCGATCACCACCGTTACCGCCTATTTGGTCATGCCTGTTTTTGGTTGGCGCGCGATGTTCATGATCGTTGGTGTTGCCGCCATCCTTGTTTGGATTGCTCGTCATGGTCTCCCCGAATCTCCGCGCTGGTTTGAATCCCGTGGCGACCTGAGAAAGGCCGACGAGATTCTTTCCAAGGTTGAGAAAAGCATCGAGAGAAAAACCGGAACCTCACTTCCTCCTGTTGACATATCAGATGTTAACCTACATCACGAAGTGAAAAATATTCCTTTTACACATCTTTTTAAGGGAAAGCTGCTCAAGAGAACGATTCTTGCAATCAGCGTCTTGATCGCCATGAACACGGCTATTTACAGCATCATGGGCTGGATACCGACAATCTTCGTGCAATCCGGCATAAGCGTCAAGACGAGCCTTGGTTTATCAGCCCTGATGTTCTGCGGCGCACCACTTGGTGTGTTCTTGACATCGCGGTTCATCGATAAATTCCCACGGAAATCGACGGCCATAACTCTTCTGCTGTCCCTGGCCGTATTGGCCTACGTTTACTCTCTTCAGCGTACGGAGACGATGATCGTCGGGTTTGGTTTCTGCATGACAGTCGTCTTGTTTATGTATGTCTGCTTTGCTTCCGCGGTTTACGTTCCTGAAATGTGGCCAACCGAAATTCGCTTACGGGGCTCCGGGTTCTGCAACGCGATTGGCCGCTTGGTGACTGTTTTTACACCCTTTGGCGTTGCTTGGATCTTATCCAACTACGGCTCGGTCGCGGTATTTCTCACCATTGGAGCCGTGTTGTGTGGTGGTGCGGTAATCGTTGGCTTCCTGGGCATCGAAACGCGGGGCAAATCGCTTGAGGAAATTGGCTTGTTCGTGGCCGAATAATGCGGAAGGTCTGGATGGCCTGAAGAACCGGCCCGTGGGGGGAGGGCCGGAGCGCAAACTGATGCCCGAGCAGGAGGCGGCGGTTACGGAGGGGGTTCGCGAGGGCCCCAAGTTGGCGGCGCACAAGGCCGTCCCGTTGAAGGACCTGCTGTTTACGCCTATACCTTAACTGCCGTGGCTGGAGTTGCGGCGCGACGGCCCCCCGCAGTTCCACATCGCTTTCATCGGGTGGCCGCGTCATTCACATGAGGATTCAGCATGACCGCTCCCGATCGCCTGCGCGCGCTGTTGGCCGAGCCCGGCTTCATCGTCATGCCCGCCGTATGGGATGGACTGAGCGCCAAGCTGGCCGCGGGTGCCGGCTTCAAGACGGCCTTCATGTCCGGTTCCTGCGTCGCGGCCAGCCGTCTGGGTGGGCCGGACCTGGACCTGGTGTCGTTCGGCGAGATGTTCGATTCGTTCAACATGGTGCACGGCGCGGCGCCTGACCTGCTGGTGCTGGCCGATGGCGACCATGGTTACGGCAATGCCATGAACGTGCAGCGCACGGTGCGTGCCTATGGCCGCGCAGGCGCGGCCGCGGTGCTGATCGAAGACAAGATCACGCCGCGCGCCCTGACGGCCGGCGGCAAGCCGTGTCTGCCGCGTGAGGACGTACGCATGAAAATCCGCGCGGCCGTGCAGGGAGCCAGGGATTCCGGCATCCTGGTGATGGCGCGGACGGACTGCCGTCCGACCCAGGACATCGACGAGGCGGTCGCTCGCATCGAAATGTACGTCGAAGAAGGTGCTGACATCCTGTTCCTCGATTCGCCCGCGGATGAGGCGGAGATCCGTCGCGCCGTCGCGGCAGCCGCGGGGCGGCCGTCTTTTGCTGTGCTGTCCCCTGGAGCACCGCGGGAGATTCCGACGCAGAGCCGGGCAGCCGAACTGGGGCTCAAGATAGGAACTTATCCGACTGGCATGCTCTCGCCGGCGATCGCCGGGATGAAGGCCGGATTGGCAGCGCTCGCGTGTGGCCAAGCCGAGGCTGCCAATGTCCTGGCGCCGGCGGAGCTTCGTGAAACGCTCGGCTATGCCGACTACGACGCGCGCGCGCAACGCTTCGTCACCTTCCGCTGAACGCACGGTGACGCGCAGCGGGACGTTTACGGACAGTCCCGATGCCCGTTGGCCGGGCGGCTAGTTTTGAACCAAACATAGGATTCACGTTTGGGTTATATGTTGATTTTCACTGAGATCTGACCCGGGGTTTTCACCGAGAAGTGACCTGCCTTGTGAGTATGGTTCGCAGCCTGGGAAAGGGTCAAGTCATGGCTTTTTCCTTCCGGCTTTGGTGGTTGCGGCGCTGGCCTTGAAGCGGAAGCTGTGGTTTCCGGTTTCAAGGATGTGGCAGTGATGGGTGAGGCGATCGAGCAAGGCGGTTGTCATCTTGGCGTCGCCGAACACCCCAGCCCATTCGCTGAAGCTCAGATTGGTAGTGATAACAGTGCTGGTGCGCTCAGCCGGTGCAGAAGATTCAGGATATGGGTCTTGGTCGGCAGGCCGGCCTCCAAGGCCAACTCGACGGCACACAGCACGGCCTCCTCATCGTGCTGTAGAACCAGGGCCAGGATCTCCACCATCTNNCGAGTTCATCCAGGATCACGAGGTCTGAACGGACCAGCCGCTCGGTGACTTGGCCAGCCTTCCCCTGAGCCTTTTTCTGCTCCAGAGCATTGACGAGTTCGACGGTGGAGAAGAACCGGACCTTCTTGCGGTGATGCTCGACAGCCTGAACACCGAGCGCCGTCGCGACATGGGTCTTGCCGGTTTCCGGACCACCGATGAGGACAACATTGTTGGCGCCCTCTATGAACTCACAGCGATGCAGCTGCCGGACCAGGGCCTCGTTGATTTCGCTGGCGGCGAAGTCGAAGCCGGTGAGGTCCTTGTAGGTTGGGAACCGGGCGGCCTTGAGGTGGTAGGCGATGGAGCGGACTTCGCGTTCGGCCGTCTCGGCCTTCAGCAACTGCGACAGGATGGGCACCGTGGCTTCGAAGGCCGGCGATCCCTGCTCCATAAGCTCACTGATGGCCTGTGCCATGCCGAACATCTTCAAGCCGCGCAGCATGACCACGATGGCGGCACTGGCGGGATCATTCCGCATGATGCGCCTCCCGCTGGTCGGCCGCGTTCCGAAGCGCGTCATAGCGTTCGACATTTGCCTGCGGTTCCCGGCGCAGGGCCAAAGCCTGCGGCGCGTTGACGCCAGCAGCCGTTGTCATGCCGTCGACCAGCCGGTGCAGAAGATTCAGGATATGGGTCTTGGTCGGCAGGCCGGCCTCCAAGGCCAACTCGACGGCACACAGCACGGCCTCCTCATCGTGCTGTAGAACCAGGGCCAGGATCTCCACCATCTCCCGGTCACCGCCAGGCCGCTTCAGCAGACCGCTTTGCAGGCACTTGAACGTCTCGGGCAGGTCGGCGAACGGCGCGCCGTTGCGCAGAGCGCCCGGCTTACGCTGGATCACCGCCAGGTAGTGGCGCCAGTCGTAAACCGTCCGTCCCGGCAGATCATGCGACCGTTCGATGATCCGTGGATGCTCGCAGATGATTTGCCCTTCCGCCGCCACAACGATCCGTTCCGGATAAACCCGCACGCTGACCGGCCGATTGGCAAACGAGGCAGGGACGCTGTAGCGGTTGCGTTCCAGGTGAACCAGACAGGTGGGCGACACGCGCTTGGTGTGCTCGACGAAGCCGTCGAAGGCAGGCGGCAGTGCCATTAGGCTGGATTTTTCGCATGCCCATACGTCGGCAATGGTTCCGGGCAAGGCGCCATGCGGGACTTGCTCCCAGAACTCCATGCAACGCCGCTCCAACCAGGCGTTCAGCGCGTCGCGGTCAGCAAAGCACGGCATGGGCTGTCACAGTCGATGGCGCGCGTCCCGGACGTTCTTCTCGACCTGCCCCTTCTCCCAGCCCGAGGCTGGATTGCAGAACTCGGCATCGAAAAGATAGTGGCTGGTCATAGCCAGGAAACGGGCGTTGACCTGACGCGTCTTGCCGCGACCAACCCGGTCTACCGTCGTTCGCATGTTGTCGTAGATGCCGCGCCGCGGCACACCCCCCAAAACCGGGAGCCCATGGTAATGGGCGAAGCTGGCCAAGGTTCCGCCGGCGAAGCCGGTGGAATGCCAGCGGAGGGGTCGAACAGCATCTCGTGCGTCTGCAGCGGATACGCCCGGACGATGAAGGCGCGACTGAACGACAGCTTGAAATGCGCGACCTGCAGCTTGGTCCGCTCGCCGCCCAGGACCGCCCACTCTTCCCTCCGTGCCAACGATGATGAGACATTGACCGCCCGGGAGTTTAGCCTTGAGGGTGCTGAAGGATCATCCCGCTCATGCCCATGGTTCAACCATCAATCACGGCCGCCGCGGGTACTGCGACGGACGGAGGCCGTAGGCCGACGGTCGTGGCAGCACCCGCGGCGGCAGCACCCGAATTGTCGGCTCGTCCGCGCCGCCGGACGTTCACCGCGCGGGATAAGCTGCGCATCCTCGCCGATGCCGATCGCGCCGCGGCAACGAGTGGCATCGGCACCATTCTGCGCCGCGAGGGCATCTACTCCTCTGCCCTCACCGACTGGCGCCGGCAACGCGACGCCGGTGCCTTCAGCGCGCTGGGTCCGGCCAAGCGCGGCCCGAAGACCGTCGAAGCGAACCCGCTCACCGCGAGGTGGCCCTGCTCCAGAAGGACAATGCCCGTCTGACGCTGCGGTTGGCGCGTGCCGAGGCCATCATCGGTATCCAAAAAAAAGTTGCGGAGTTGCTGGGCATCCCGCTGGTGCCCAACGGCGACGAGCCTTGACTGACGCCGTCGTGGCAATGGCGCCGGCCAGCCGCATGACCGCCGCCGCATGTGACGCGCTGGGAGTGTCACGCGCAACCGTACAACGCCGGCGTGCCCGGCTGGCGGCGTCTGCGGCGATCTTTCGACCGCGGCCGCAGCCGGCGCGGGCTTTGACAGCTCCCCAACAGCAAGTCGTGCTGGATCTACTGCATGCGCCACGCTTCGCCGATCAGGCACCGGCCGAAATCTACGCCAGCCTGCTCGACGAAGGCGTCTATCACTGCTCGATCCGCACCATGTACCGTATGCTTGGCCAGAACGGCGAGGTTCGCGAACGCCGCCAGCAACTTCGCCATCCCGCCTATCAGAAGCCCGAGCTGCTGGCCGAACGCCCCAACGAAGTCTGGTCCTGGGACATCACCAAGCTGATGGGACCAACCAAGTGGAGCTACTTCTATCTCTACGTCATCCTCGACATCTTCAGCCGCCGCGTGGTGGGCTGGTGCGTCGCCGATGCCGAAACCGCCGCGCTGTTCCGGCCGCTGTTCGATGACGCGATCGCCAAACACAACGTGCCGCCTGGTCAGCTCACACTGCATGCCGATCGCGGCGGACCAATGAAGGCCAAGGCGACGGCTCTGCTACTCGCCGATCTCGGGGTCACCCGCTCGCACAACCGCCCGCATACGTCCAACGACAACCCGTTCTCCGAAAGCCATTTCAAAACCCTGAAGTATCAGCCGCAGTTTCCCCAACGCTTTGGGTGCATCGAGGACGCCCGCAGCTTCTGTCGTACCTTCTTCGATTGGTACAATCAGGAACATCACCACACCGGGATTGGCCTGATGACCCCAGACCAGGTGCATTACGGCCAGACCGATGCCGTTCACGCCGCACGCCAAGCCACCCTCGCCATCGCATTCCGCAAGACCCCGGAGCGCTTCGTCAACAAGCTGCCAACACCACCCGCCAAGCCAACCGCTGCCTGGATCAACCCGCCCGTGCCGAAAAGCCGCGCCTGAATGCCGGCCCTGCTGCCATCGAGGTCATTGAAACGTCCCGTGCCTTCCCCCGTGCAGGCCGCGCTATCGGCATCAACAGTCTACGCCGCCCTCACTGATGGGCCGGCCTCCACTGTGTTCCGTTACGTCACGCCACACGGACCCACGCACAATGACAGCTCAACCCGCGACCAGCAGGGACCAACACAACCGTTGACCATTCGCCCAACCAGACGCTTCCAGGATAAGGCAACATAACCAAGCCTAAATACCGAACCGGCTGTATCAAAGTCGTTGACACGCTCCGCTTCGCTCCAGTCGAACTGGAGGGCTTCGCCACGCTGAAAGGCCAGCGGCACGAACGTGCCGCGCCCGCTGCCTTGCTGTTCCCGCACCCGGTCGGCCTTCCAAGCCCGAGAGAAGGCTGCCACGCGGCCGTAGGATCCCTCGTAGCCCAAGACGGCCAGATCGGCGTGCAGCTGTTTGACCGTGCGTCTCTGCTTGCGCGATTTCCCCGCTTCCGCCTCCAGCCAAAGCGACAGCTTGTCCACAAACGGGTCCAGCTTGCTGGTCCGCTTCGGAACTTTGAACTTCGGCTCCACCGCGCCCGACCGAAGGTATTTGCGAACCGTGTTCCGCGACAGACCCGTGCGCTGCGCTATCTCCCGGATCGAAATTCCCTCCCGGAGGGCCCAGCGTCGGATGACACTCAAGAACGCCATGTCGATCACTCCCTACACCCCTGCTGATCTCAGCCGGGGCAGGTTCAAACATGGGTCAATTCTCAGTGGAAATTCCCGGCCAGGCCGGGTCAGTTCTCAACGGAACTCAACAGCCCGGCCCGAACACAATCAGCATGTGCTGAGCGGGTAATCGCCTGACAGTGGGCCACGGTGCGGCCGCTACAAGGCGCGAGCGTCTGGTCGTCGTCAAAATCGCGCCTTCCGGGGCATAAGGGCTCTGCCGTCTCCGTATGGAATGCCAAGGCGTGACCGATTATCGCTTGCGTGAGGAACGCTCACTCAAGAAAACGTCATGCAAATGGCGCCGATGAAGTGAGGTCATGATCCGCTCGAACTCCGCCCTTCTGATGTCGGGTAACGAGGCCGCCGCCCGAGGGGCCTACGATGCCGGCGTCAGCTTTGCCGCCGCTTATCCAGGAACTCCCAGCACTGAGATCCTGGAAAGCATTGCCTTGTACAAAGACGACGTTATGGCGGAATGGGCCCCCAACGAAAAAGTCGCGCTCGAAAGCGCCATCGGCGCCTCCATTGCCGGCGCGCGCGCGCTGTCAGCCATGAAGATGGTCGGCGTCAACGTCGCCGCCGATCCGCTGTTCAGCTACGCCTATTGCGGCGTCAACGGTGGCTTGGTGCTGGTGTCGGCCGACGATCCCAGCCTCCACTCGTCGCAAAACGAACAAGACAACCGCTTTTACGCCCCGTTCGCAAAGATTCCGATGCTGGAGCCCAGCGACAGCCAGGAATGCTACGAGATGATGCGGAGCGCATACGCCATCAGCGAGAGTTTCGACACGCCGGTGCTGTTCCGCATGACGACGCGGGTGTGTCACTCGAAGAGCTTGGTGACGCCGTCCAGACGCAGCGAAGTGCCGCTGCGGCCGTACGTCAAAAATCTCGACAAGTTCGATCTGGTTCCGGCGGTCTCCCGGCGGCTGCGCCTGGAGCTGGAAGCCAGGATGGAAAAGCTCGCCGAATTCTCCGAGACTTGCGATTTCAACAGGACCGAATGGCACGACCGCACAATCGGTGTGGTGACGTCGGGGATCGCCTACCAGTACGCCCGCGAGGTATTCGGCGACGGTGCCTCCTACCTGAAGCTCGGATTCACCAACCCGTTGCCTAAGAAACTGATCGCGGACTTTGCCTCCAAGGTCGGCACGCTCTATGTCATCGAGGAACTCGAGCCCTACCTCGAAAACCACATCCGGCGGTTGGGCATCACGTGCATCGGCAAGGAGAAGATCCCTGCCGTGTACGAACTCAACCCGGACATCGTTGCAAGGGCGCTGCTCGGGACCGAACCGCCCGTCATCAGTTGCGACACCAGCGTGGTGCCACCGCGTCCGCCCGTGCTCTGCGCCGGCTGCCCGCACCGCGGCTTCTTTGCGGAACTCGGCAAGATTACGACGCGGCTCGACGCCAAGCGGCAGAAATACATGATCGCCGGCGATATCGGCTGCTATGGTCTCGGTGGCGCCGACCCGCTCAATGCCATGGATCTCTGCATCTGCATGGGCTCGGCGCCGTCCGTCGGCCACGGCGCGCAGAAGGTCTTCAACAAATTCGATGCCAACACGCGTGTCATCGCCACCCTCGGCGATTCGACGTTCTTTCATACCGGTATCCCCGCGCTGATCGATATCGTCTACAACAGGTCCAATACGATCACCTGCATCCTCGACAATCGCATCACCGGCATGACCGGCCAGCAGGACAACCCCCACACAGGATTCACGCTGCAGGGCGAACCCACCAAAGAGCTGTCGATCGAGGCCGTGGTCCGCGCCGTCGGCGTCGACCATGTGCGGGTTATCAACCCGATGCGACTCGAGGAGGTCGATGAGGCACTTGAGGAGGCGCTGCGCCTCGACGAGCCGTCGGTCATCATTACCCGCTGGCCCTGCGTCCTCAAGAAAAAGACCGAAGAAGAAAAGGTCGAGTTTAGACCGTACGCCGAATGCTTCCGGATCGACGCCGAAGTTTGCAACGGCTGCGGCCTGTGCATGCAAGTCGGCTGCCCGGCCATATCGCTTGACAGAGCCACTGGCAGGACCCGGATCGATCCCATTGCCTGCAACGGCTGCTCGGTCTGCGAGCAGACTTGCAATTTCGGAGCGATCATCCGCGCGGAGCGGCAACATGCGTGAGGTTACCAACGTGATGCTTGTCGGCGTCGGCGGACAGGGAACGATCCTGGTCAGCTCGGTCCTTTCAAAGGGGCTGGTGGCCGCCGGGCACGACGTCAAGATGTCCGAGGTTCACGGCATGGCTCAGCGCGGCGGTAGCGTCACGACGCAGGTGCGGTTCGGCGAGAAGGTCCATTCGCCGATCATCGGCAGGGGCGGCGCCGATGTCCTGGTTTCCTTCGAGGCCATGGAGGCGTTGCGCTGGATCGAGTTCGTCAAGCCGACCGGTAAGGTGATCGTCAACGATCAGCAGATTCCATCGGCGCCGATCCTGGCGGGGCGGCGCGACTATCCGGTCGGCGTGATCGACATGCTGAAGTCGAAGGTCACGACCACGGCCATCAAGGCGACCGACATCGCCACCCAGCTTGGCAATCCGCGTGCCATGAATATGGTGCTGTTCGGTGCCCTCGTCGAGGCGGCCGGGCTCGGCGATGTCGAATGGGAACCGATCATCGCTTCGACGGTAAAGGCAGCGTTCGTCGCCCTCAACGTCAATGCCTATAGGGCCGGGCGGCGCCTCATGGTGCACTGAGGACCGGCGCGTTCCCGACAGTCAACGCAATAAAAAATCCGCATTCCCGCACGGCAGTGTTTCAATTGAGGGACTTCGTCATGGGCACCGCCCACCGTTCCAACGCCAAACTGCAAGCCAAGGGTTCGCTTGCCAGCGGCGCCGGCAGTTTGCAGCCGGACTATCTCCGTCTCCAACCGCTCTGCAATGCCGAGTGCCCGGCGGGCCATGACATCCGGAGCTGGCTGGCATCGGCGGCGTCGGGCAATTACCGCCAAGCGTGGGAAACCATGATGGCGAACAACCCGCTGCCAGCGGTCATGGGCCGGGTCTGCTATCATGCGTGTGAAGGCGCTTGCAATCGGAGCAAGTTCGATCAGGCCGTCAATATTCACGCCATCGAGCGTTTCGTGGGCGACCTCGCCATCCGGGAGGGCTGGCGCATCACGCCAGGCCCGGCGAGCGGGAAGCGGGTGCTGGTCGTCGGCGCGGGGCCTGCCGGTCTGTCCGCCGCCTACCAGTTGGCGCGGCTCGGCCATGCCGTGACCATTGCCGAGGCGGGTCCATCCGTGGGCGGCATGATGCGGTTCGGAATTCCGTCCTACCGTCTGCCGCGTGTGGTGCTGGATGCGGAACTCGCGCGCATTGCCGCGACGGGTGTCGCCATCCAGACCAACGCGCCAGTCAGCGACGTTCCGGCCGCCATGGCCAAGGGCGGATTCGATGCCTGCTTCCTGTCCATTGGCGCGCAGGTGTCCAAGCGTGCCACGATCGCGACCTCGGTTGCGGACAAGGTCCTTGATGCGCTGTCGTTCCTGCGCGCGATTGCGACCGAGGCCGCCCCACCGCGGTTCGGCGAGCGGGTTGCCGTATACGGCGGCGGCAACACGGCCATCGACGTGGCGCGCTCCGCTCTGCGGCTGGGGGCCAAAGATGTCCGGATCATCTATCGCCGGACGCGCGCGAGAATGCCGGCGCACGACTTCGAAATCGAGGAGGCGCTGGAGGAAGGCGTCATCCTGCATGAACTTAGCACCATTCAGAGCTTCGATGCGGGGGCTCTTGTCATCGAGGCGATGACCCTCGACGGCAGAGGCTGGCCGCAACCGACCGGGCGGACACGCTCTCTCGGTATCGACACCGTCATCATGGCGCTGGGACAAGACGTCGATATCTCCTTGGTCAACGGCCTGACGGGCACGCATGTCAGCGGCGAGCGGACCGTCGTGGTCGGCGAGGACTTCCAGACCGGGCATCCGGGCGTGTTCGCGGGCGGTGACATGGTGCCGGGCGAGAGGACCGTGACCGTCGCGGTCGGCCACGGCAGGATCGCGGCACGGGCGATCGATGCGTGGTTGCGCGGTGAGGCGTACCAGCCAGAGACCAGCGGAGAGACGGCTTCGTTCGATCGGCTGCATCTGTGGTATTACGACCGGATCCCGGCGACCGAGCAGCCAGTCCGTCCGGCCGCGGAACGACGCACGTCGTTTGAGGAAATCACCGGCGGCCTAGACGAAGACGCGGCCAGGGTCGAGGCCGCGCGCTGTCTGTCGTGCGGCAACTGCCTGGAGTGCGACAACTGCGTCGTGCTCTGCCCGTACAAAGCCGTGACGAAGCGCGGTGCCGGCGAAGGATTCGTGATCGACCGCACCGCCTGCAAGGTGTGCGGGCGGTGCGTCGTCGAGTGCCCAAGTGGCGCTTTGCAGATGACTGCCGATACGTACGCCGAAAAGAAATGCGCGATCCGCTAGAGGCAACCGAAAGATCTGCCTGGGAATGGGCCCGGCCCAGGGCCGACATTCGCTCTCCGCAAGTCCTCCAGTGCACACAACGAACAGATAAGGTCGAGTGATGAGCAAAGATCGCCTATACGGATGGTTGGTGATCGCCTCGTCATTTTTGGCGATATTCTGCCTCTTTGGCTATCGTTCGACCTTTGCTCTGCTCAAGGGGCCGATGAGCGCGGAGATGGGGTGGTCGCAGGCGCAAGTCAGCTTCGGCTACTCGCTGATGATGATCGTCTATGCGGTCACGGCCTTCCTTTCGGGCTTCGTCGTCGACAAGTGGGGAGCGAGACCCGTCTACGTCGCAGGCGCCGTGCTCGGCGCCGCCGGCTTCTATGTGACGGCGCAGGTCCACAGTCTCCTGGCGTACTACGTCGCCTTCGGCGTGTTGGCAGGCGTCGCGACCGGCGGCTTGTGGACGGTCTCGATTGTCACAGTGCGGAAATGGTTCGTGGGTGCGACCTACGCGCGGATCTGGGGCTTCGCCTTCGCCGGCGCGCCGATCGCGCAGGTGGTCCTCAGCCTGTTCGTCAACGACACGCTGCGCGGTGCTCAGGGCACGGCGTGGCGTGGCGCCATGGAACTTCTTGGCATGCTGACGCTGGTCTGCATGTGTGTGGCGGCCTTCCTCGCCAAGCGCGCTCCCGAGGCCTACGGCATGAAGCCGCTCGGGGAACAGCCCCAGCAACAGGCCGCAGCGCCCGTGTTGGCACCGGTCATCAGCGCCGCCGAGGCCTACGTCACCTACCCGGTCTGGGGAGCCGTGCTGGTCTTTGCGTTCTCGACCCTGGCCGAGTTCCTGCTGTGGACCCAGGTCGTCAGCTATTGGACCTCCGACCTCGGCATGTCGCTGAACGAGGCCACCCGGACCTATGTGGTGATCGGCGCGATCGCGATCTTCACGATGCCGCTGCTGGGCATCGTGGCCGACCGCGTCGTGCAGGCGTCCGGCGCCGAAGCGATCGGCCGCAAGCGGATGCTTATTGCCGGCCCGTTGATCGGCGCGCTCTCCGTCGTGCCGCTGCTGTTGCAGACGGCCGCCGCTCCGCTGCTCGGTGTGCTGTTCTGCGTCTTATTCGCCATCTATTGGGCGATCGTTCCCGGCGGTATCGTCGGCTATCTCGGCGCGATCTACGGCCGGCAGTCGATTGGCAAGATCTATAGTCTGGTGTCCATGATCGTGATGGGCAGCGGCCCGTTCATCGGTCCGCTGGTGGGCGGCTTTCTGAAGGACGTGACCGGCGGATACTTCTACTCGCTGACGGTTTCGTTGCTGTCGTTCCTGGTTGCCGCGTTCTTCGCCGCGACGCTTCCGCTCCTGCTCAAGCGTTCGGCGGCGGGGGAGTCCAAGGCGGCTTCATTTCCGGGCGTGCCGGCTTGAGGGCGAGCCGGTCGGCCGAAGAGGCGGCTGCAAGGCATGCCGCACACGGACAATTGGTCCGCTCCGTGTGCGACGTTACTGGCGACAGGTTTCGGCTCCGCGTGCTCGTCGGGCGGCCTTGCAAGGTGAGTTTCCGGTCTCCGGACTGCCCTCGTTCGTGCGGCCGGGCGACTGAAGAAGACCCAAGGAGAGCAACTTGACGATTTCCAAGATCAACTCTTTCGCCGAACTCAGGAATCATGCCCGAACCATTGGACCAAAGCGTGTCGCCGTGGTGATGGCGGAAGACGATGTCGCGCTGACGGCGATCGACGGCGCCTGGAAACTCGGCATGGCCCAACCCGTGCTGATCGGCCGGGCGGCGGCGATCCGCGACAGGGCCGCCACTCTGGGACTCGGGGCACTGCTCGACGGCGCCACGATCGTCGATACCGACGAACCGGCGGCGGTCGGCGCGCGCATGGCGGGCGAAGGCGCCGTCGACGTGCTGCTCAAGGGCCACCTCAGGACAGACCAACTGCTGAAGGGTGTGCTCGACAAGGCCGCCGGCCTGCGGACGGGGCGGCTGCTCAGCGACGTCTTGATCTACGAGGACACGCTGTCCGGCGTGCGGCGGCTGGTCGCCGTGACGGATGGCGGCCTGGTCGTTGCTCCGGATCTTGACCACAAGAGGCAGATCATCCACAATGCCATCGACGCCCTGCGCTGCCTCGGTTTCGCGCGGCCCAAGATCGCGGTGATGAGCGCGTCCGAGGCCGTTTCCGAGGCGCTTCCCTCGACCATGGACGCGGCGGCGCTGACCGAGCTGGGCCGCAAGGGGGAGTTCGGCGACGCCGAGGTTTTCGGTCCCCTCGCACTCGACAATGCCTTGCTGCCGTCGGCGGCCGAGGCGAAAGGCATCACCCATCCGGTCGCCGGCCATGCCGACTGCCTGATCGCCCCGTCGATCGAGGCAGGTAATCTCCTTGGGAAATCCATCAAGTATTTCAGTGGTTCCCAATGTGGGCACGTCGTCGTCGGCGCGAAGGTTCCGGTTCTCATCCCGTCGCGCGTCGAAAGCGCCGAGGACAAGATCAACTCCATCGCCTTCGGAGTCATTTATGCGTCCCGATAACTTCAAGGTCCTGGCCATCAATCCGGGATCGACGTCGACAAAATTCGGGATCTTCACCAACGAACATCTCGACCGATCCTGGACGGTCCGCCATACCGACGAGGAGATGGCGCCGTTCCTGAACGTCCCGGTGCTCGATCAGATGTCGTTCCGGCTTGATCTCATCCTGGGCGCCTTGGACAACGGCGGCATCGGCATCAGTGATCTCAGCGCCGTCGTTGGACGGGGTGGCAAGCTGCATCCCCTCATGAGCGGCACCTATCGCGTTAATGACGTGATGTTGCGGGAGTTGAAAGCGGCGCCTAGGGGCGAGCATGCCTCGAATCTCGGCGCCATTCTTGCTAACACGATCGCGCTGCGGGCCGGTGTCGACGCGTTCATCGTCGACCCGATCAGCGTCAACGAGCGAAGCGCCCTGGCGTGCCTGTCCGGCTCCGCCCTGATCGAGCGTGCCGGATTTTGCCATGCCTTGAACTCCAAGGCGGTGGCGAAGCGGTTCGCCCGCGAGCGCGGGCAGCGCTACGACGCGCTGCGTCTGATCGTGGCTCATCTCGGCGGCGGCGTCTGCATTTCCGCCCATGAAGGCGGGTTGATGGTCGATGTCACCGATGCCCAGGAAGAAGGCCCGTTCTCGGTGGAGCGGAGCGGCACCGTGCCGATCTTGCAGTTGATCAAGCTCTGCTTCTCCGGCCGGTATGGGCAACGCCAAGTCGAGCGGCTATTCGCCGGAGAGGGCGGGATCTACTCCTACATCGGCACCAAGGACTTCCGCGAGGTCGAACGGCGGATGGACGCCGGCGACACCAAGGCAAAGCTAGTGTTCCTGGGTATGGCCTATCAGGTCGCCAAGGAGATCGGCGCGATGGCGGGTGTTCTGAAGGGCAAGGTCGACGCCGTGTTGGTGACCGGCGGCATCGCCCATTCGGAGCGGTTTGTAAACGAGCTGAAAGCGTCGATCGACTGGATCGCCCCAGTCTTCCTCTATCCCGGCGAGGAGGAGTTGCAGGCGCTTGCCGAAGGGGTCGTACGCGTCCTGCGCGGCGAGGAATCCGCGCGGACGTTCGATGAGGAACGGGGCTTCGAAGCGGCCTGCTCACGGTAGTCCCGCGGGTCAACCGGTCGCGGGTTCATGGTCCGGGCGCGTTAGGCCCCGACGGCGGCAAGCGAGTGGACTTCTTGAGCCGCTTCAGCACGAACGACGATTGAACCTGCAAGTTAGATCCGGCTGTCCCGAACGCAATGTTGATGATTTCATCAAACCTGGTAAGACTCGGAACGACGACCTTTAAAATATAGTCCCAGATTCCGGTCAGTGAGTAAGCCTCAACGATTTCTGGAAAGGTTTCGATTTTTTTTAAGATGATATCATTATTATTAGCAGAAATAGTCGCGACATGCACCTGCACGAACGCCATCATTTCAAATCCAAGCGCCTCCGAGGACACGCTGGCGTGATAACCTTGTATGATTCCCGTATCTTCCAGCGCGCGACGCCGTCTGGAGCACTGCGAGGCCGATAGCCCGACACGCTCGGCGAGTTCCTGGTTGGTGTAGCGCCCGTCGTCCTGCAGCGCCCGAAGGATTCTTACGTCGAAATCGTCGAGGCGCAAAGCTTGCATCGGTCTCTCCCATTTTGCACGATATGAGTGCAGTCGCCGGGAATTGCCAGGGATTTTGCACGCTCGTTGCGCCAGCGTTGGGCTACTCTCGCCGAATGGTGCATTTCGTTCGCGGTCGGGTACCGGCCATGAGATTGCAGGTGGCGTAAATGAAGATGTTCGACAGCGTCTCGCTCAAGGTCTTCGTGTCGGTCTGCGAGGAAAAGAGCATCGAACTCGCTTCGCGCAAGGAGGGGATGGTCCGGTCGGCGGTGAGCAAGCGCATCGGCGCCATGGAGGAGATCATCGGGACAAAGCTGCTCGACCGGCGACAGCGAGGCGTCGATATCACGCCCGCCGGCGAAGCGCTCGCCCGCTATGCGCGCGACATTCTGCGGTCGATGGAGCGCATCAACACCATTGTGTGCCTCTATTCTTCAGACATCCAGGGCAACATCAAGATCGCCTGCGCCATGTCGGGTGTCAGCCACGGCCTCATGCAGGACGTCGGTTCCTTCATCC
Source organism: Acetobacteraceae bacterium (assembly GCA_003164455.1). Taxonomy (GTDB): domain Bacteria; phylum Pseudomonadota; class Alphaproteobacteria; order Acetobacterales; family Acetobacteraceae; genus Rhodovastum. Next base: position 12,386 of record PLTJ01000039.1, on the reverse strand, counting down.
GCAAGCACGACAAGGTTCATGTTTCGGTTGTCGATGCCCAGATAGCCGATGTCGCTCGTGCGGTCAACGAACATCGGGTCGATTTTGGCATCTGTTTCGAGGGCAGCCACACGCGGTATCTCAACTGCGTACCCTACCGGCCGGAGGACCTGCATCTGGTCGCGCCGATCGGGCATCGCTTGGCCGGCTGGGCCAGCACGCGGATTTCCGAGATCCTGGATTACGACATCGTCGATATCGTAGCCGGCTTCCAGGGCAGCGTCGTTTCCTCGAGGTTGCGCAAGGAAGCGGCCGCGCTCGGCAAGGAGGTGCACAGCCACATCCAGGTCGGAAGCTTCGACGCTGCCTTCCACGCGGTTGCCTGCGGGCTTGGCGTGGCCGTGACCCCGGCGGGTCTTGCGGAGCATTATGACGGTCTCGTCGAAGTCCCGATCGAGGATAGCTGGACGCATCGGCGGCTGGTCATCTGCATCGAGGATCCTGCCAAGCTTTCGGATCAGGCACGATTGCTGATCGACAGCCTGGCCGCGGTTGCCGCCGAGGAGGCCGACATGCTCCTCATTGCCGCACGCACCGATCGGAAGCAACTCCTACCGGCGCACCTGGGGTGACCGCCGGCGCCGCTGCTCTATCACGCCATACCGCCGCTCGGCTGCCGTCGGCCGGAGGCAGTGCACGTCGGAGCGCATGACGGTGAGGCCCCTGCCGGGCACCGCTGACCGACGCCACCAGCTCCTCGCGGTATCCTTCCGCTGCGGCACCGCATGTCATGTCGGCGCAGGTTGCGCTTAAGCCGTCCTTCTCACCGTCCGGCGGCCATCGATTCGCTCTTTCGGCCTGCCAAGCCGATTCCGGCACGAATTCGTCCGCGGGCGCGCCTTGCGCCGGATGCGCCCGCGGACGCCTGTTTCAGGCTGACGTTCGGAAGCCGCCGGCTAAACCTTGGCCATACTGAACATCTCGTAAAAGCGCGTGAAGTCCTCCTCGTATTTCTTCATCGGGTCGTAGTTCGGCTCAGGCAACGCCTGTACGACATCCCAATGCTCCGCCATCAGCCCCTTCTCATTGAAGCGCATGATGTCGACGATCACCACCTGGGACAGCAGCTTATGCAGGATGACGAAGTTCCCACAGGCGAACAGCTGGATCGGGCGCCATTGCTTCCGGCCCGGCCGATGGAATGCAATGGTCGAGATATAGTGGTAAAGGCCTTCCCGCCCCTGGCCGATACCCGGTGTATGTTGAATGTAGTCCTCCGCGACATAGCGGTCGATCAAAGAAAGATCATCGCCATGCATGCAATTCGTCATGAGATCGAGCATGGCTTTCTCGTTGGCAGACAGGTCCGTTCTCTTCCATGGGTCGTAAGGATTTTTTTCCACGAGATACTCCTTTCAAGAGTATTTAAGTGATCGTGCCGGTTGGCTGGCGAGCCCCGGCGGGCTGTTCGTGCAAGCTCAGCGGCTATATCTGATGATGGCCCCTTCATCTGCCGACGAGGCAAGCTGGGAATAAATGTACAGATACCCCTTCTTGACCTTTGGTTCGGGTTTCTTCCACCTGGACAGGCGTGCCGCAATCTCCCCGTCAGGCACATGCAGGTGCATCGTGCCATTGATCACGTCGATGGTGATCTTATCGCCGTTCTCGACAATCGCGATCGGGCCACCTTCGGCGGCCTCGGGGGATATGTGCCCGACGAAGCATCCGTTGTTCGTTCCGGAGAAGCGACCATCCGTGACGACGGCGGTCGATTTTGCCAACCCCATGCCGTGCAGGTACTTGAGCGCGCGGTACATCTCCACCATGCCGGGGCCGCCTTTTGGGCCTTCATAGCGGATGACAACGACGGTCTGCGGCTTCACCTTGCCATCGATGATGGCCTGGCTGGCCTCTTGCTCGGAATCGAAGACCATCGCCGTGCCGGTAAACTGCCGAATGCTGGGGTCGATCGCGCTCGGCTTGCTGATGCCTGTCTTCGGCGACAGGTTCCCCCTGATGACCGCCAATCCTCCGGACACCGCGAAGGGCGCGTCGATCGGCCTGATGACCTCGTTGTTTTCAGGGAATCTGTACCTGAACGAATCCAGGTTTTCCTTCATCGTCTTGCCGGTGCAGGTCGGCACGTCCAGATGCAGCTGAGAGCGGAGCCTGTCCATCACCCGCGGGATGCCGCCGGCTTTCCAGAAGTCTTCCATGTTGTACTTGCTGGCCGGATAGACCTTCGCAAGGGTGGGCGTGGTCCTGCTGAAGGCTTCGAAGAGATCGATGATGTTGAGATCAAGCTCGGCCTCGTGGGCGAGGGCGCTCAGGTGGAGCAGGGCGTTGGTGGATCCGCCAATGGCGAGGCACATCTTGACTGCGTTCTCCAGGCATTCCCGCGTCATGATGTTCCGGGTCCTGACCCCCCGCCGCACGAGGTCGCAGATGGCCTCGCCGGACTGCTCGGCCAGCCGTAACCGATCAGCATAGACGGCGGGAATGGTGCCGGCGTCGGTAAGGCTCATGCCCATGGCCTCGGCGAGGCAGCCCATGGTGTTGGCCGTCCCCATCATGCCACACGAACCGCAGGTGGGACAGGCAAGATCCTCGACGTCGTGCAATTCATCGGCGGTAATCCGCCCGGCTCTGTACATGCCGTAGGCCTCGGAGACCGAAGTCGAATCCGTCTTGCGGCCGTCGAACTCGATGCCGCCCAGGCTGGGCCCGGCATTCACCAGAATGGCCGGCACATTGAGCCTGGCCGCCGCCATCAGCATTCCGGGAACGATCTTGTCGCACGATGCCAGAAGAATAAGGCCATCGAGGGGATTCCCACCGGCCACGGCCTCGATCGAATCGCAGATAATCTCCCGCGACGGCAGCACGAAGTTGAAATTCTTCATCGCCATGCCGTCGCAGAGCGCGATCGTGCCGAATTCGAAGACGGTACCGCCGGCCCTGTGAATGCCCTTCGTGACCTGCTCGGCGATCTGCCTGAAGGAGGCGTGGCCCAGGACGAGATTGCTCCACGAATTGGCAATCCCGATGACCGGCCTTCCGGTGCTCAGGTCGTCGTCCGAATAGCCCATCCCCTTGGCGATGGTCCGGATATCGGTATTCTCCATGCCGCAGAAGGAACCGGTACTTTTGAGCGTTGTTTCAGCCATCTTTTTCTTCCCTGACGGAGCGTCACTGTCGGCGGTCGCTTTTACGCGACCGCCTTTCGCTCGTTTGAACCCATCCAGTCGCGCGGGCTAGTAGAACAGAATTGCACATGGGAGTATAATGCAGGTTGCGAGAAACGTTGCGAGCATCTTGGTATAGAAGACATGGTGATAGGCCTGTTTGTGTGTGAGGCCGGCAATCGTCAACGTCGTAATTACGGTTCCGCAATGCGGCATACAGTCAAACGTTCCTGCGGCGATGGTAAGCACCCTGTGCAACACCTCATGGTTGATGCCCAAGGCAACATACCGCGGCATCAGCGTTTCGAGCATGATGCCCGCGCCGCCCGTCGACGAACCCGTAATGCCGCACAGAACGAAGGTGGCCAGAACCATCGAAATAAGCGGATTACCCGGGATCGACACCAGGAAATTGGATACCACCTTGAACCCGGCCATGGCGGCAGCCGCCGTCCCAAAGCCCACGCCGGCGGCTGTATTGAGCGCCGGAATTACCGAGTTGGCAGCGCCGGTATTGAGAGTTCGCTGATGGCTTTCAATATGGCGCCAGAAACATCCAGCCGCAAGGACACATCCGATGATCAGCGACCACACGATATCGAGCTTAAGAGCGTCCAAGGCCACGACAATCGCCACCGGCGGAATCACGCTGATAATGAATGGCGGCAGCACCCGGTCAGGCTCGTCCGCTGACTTTTGCGCCCACGCTGGCTCGATGAACACTTCGTTCCGATCTGCACATTTCTTAAGCTGCCACTTCAGGTACCATATGTAGTATACTGTAACGAATACCGACGCTATCGTTCCCAGCAGCGGCGCGGCGGTCGCTGGCGTTCCCAGGTACTTCATGGGCATGATATTCAGGATGGACGGACTGCCGGGCCCCATGCCCAGGCTTACGGTGCCCGTCCCCCAGATCAGACAGGCGACGAAGAAGTGCCACGGTATGTTCATCTCTTTGAAGATGGGCCTGGCAACCGGCATGACCGCGAAGATTACGACAAACAGACTCACGCCGCCATACGTCAGCGCAACCGTCAATCCGGAAATGATGAGCAGAACAATGAGTTTGCTGGACTTTCCGGTGAGCTTCATTACGCTCATAGCGATCGCCCTGGCGGCGCCGCTGTTATCCATATAACTTCCGAATACGGAGCCAAACAGGAAGACCAGATAGAATCTTGCGATATAGTTGGCACCCCCTGTCATGTAGGGGCCCATCAGGGCGTCCAGCACTCCCGTTCTGGACAGCAAGGAAACGATGGCGACGGCGAGCGGCGCCACGACCACGACGCTGAATCCCCGCATCGTCAGGATAACAATGACGACGAAGGATGCGATCAGGCCTATTACGTTCGTGTCCACGCGAACTCTCCTATGGCACGTTCGACGGAAGTTGGAGACTCCGACTTCCGCCCGCCGTGCCTCCTAACCAATCCATTCTGCAGCTGACGCTAAACGTAATCGCACAGGCGCCGCATGACCGTTTCGCTGTAGCCGAAGCCGAAAACTTCGGTTTTAGTCATTTTGCCGTTCGCAATGTGCACGATCTCGGAGAGCGCTTGCCTGCCCATCTCCTCCATCGTCTTGTCCCCGCCCAGGACAGCACTGAGGTCCATGTCGATGTTGTCATTCATGTTGACGAAAAGATCATGGTTCGCCGTGACCTTGAGCACCGGAGCCAGCGGATTGCCGATCGGGTTGCCTCGTCCGGTCGTAAAAACGATGAGCTGGCAGCCCGCGGCGACCTTGGCGGTGACAGAAATCAAGTCGTAGCCGGGGGTATCCATGAAGATGAGCCCCTTCCTGGTGGGGCGGCAACCATAGTCGACCACCTCCATGACCGGCTTTGTGCCACCCTTGTGGATGCAGCCCAGCGACTTCTCCTCCAGGGTGGTAATTCCTCCCGCCTGGTTCCCGGGAGAAGGCTGGCCGGAGCGGAGGCTCTCATTCACCTTGCTGAGGTCGTCTTCAAGCTTCCTGCACAAGCCTAGAAGCTTCTGTCCCATCTCCGGGGTACAGCATCTGCGGGCCAATAGATGTTCCGCACCGATTATCTCCGATGTTTCACTGAACATCGAAGTCCCTCCGGCCTCGACGAGCAAATCACTCACGTAGCCCATGACCGGGTTAGCTACCAAACCGGACGTCGCGTCCGATCCGCCGCACTCGATTCCGAGCATGAGTTCCGACAGATCGCATTCTTCGCGCTGGCAGGAGGATGCTTCCAGAACCAGCCCCTCGGCATACCGGGCGGCTTTGGCGATCCCGTTGATCGTCCCCCCTTCATCCTGGATGATAACGGCCTGAAGGGGCTTGTTCGTCTTCGACTGAATGATCTCGGCCATGATATCGGATGAATTGGGCTCGCAGCCCAGCCCGACCAGGACGGTTCCGTAAACGTTCGGGTTGGCCACCAGCCCTGACAGCACCGTCTGCGTCAGTTTCTTGTTTCCCTCAACCTCTCCACACCCATTCTGGTTGACCAGGGAAGTCGTTCCACGTACCAAGCTGGCAACAACGCGAGCTGTCTCGTTGGCACATCCCACGGTAGGCAGGATCAGGACATGATTCCTTATCCCCACCGTTCCGTCAGGTCGTCTGTACCCGCTGAATTTCATCTACGCTCTCCCTTTGGAAACGGCCAAGGGTTGGCTCGCGATATTATGCATATGGACATGACTCCCGCGGGCGATATCCTGAGTCGCCACGCCGATGACCTCGCCGTACTTGCGCACTACGCTGCCGTTGGAGATATTTTGTATGGCGACTTTTTGGTACTTCGGTACGTTGTCCGTGACGGTTATTTCCGCGAGTGCGTCACCCTTCATGAATTTCGCCACCCCACCCGGTGCGATATCGTCGATGATCGTAACGACGTCATCGGCGGGGCTGATAAGGATCGCGTTGATTGTCCTGTTCAAGTCGTCTACCCTCCACAACAGGAAATGCCACGAAATCGCTCAGGCAATGATGGCCGGCAGTGGCGTCCGCGGCTGCCTGCACACGGGTCGCCGAAGCCTTCCCGAGATGCAGCGGCGACCGGCCAGTCGTACCGGCATCTCGGCTTCTCATTCGACTTCATCCGGCGGATGCGCATGTCGCGCTGATGACGCAGACACCCCGTGGGATCCCGGTGCATTCCTGGCGTTCGTTGGCCCCGAGCATTGGAATCTTCGCGAGCGGCGAGCAAAAGCGGTTGTCTTGTTCCTTTTTGCGACGAGTGGAGGCCGGGATCATCGGCCGACACCAACGCCAGGCCACCGCAACAGGTGGAGCCGGTCCGCGGATCGGCACCGAACATCGTCACGGCCGACAGCTTGCGTGCCGACAATGGAGCCGCGGATAGTGCTTGCGCGTGCGCCTCTTCCGTGGAAGCCGAATCTGCCGAGGCGTCGTCTTTGAACCAAGCAATGCTTTCCGGAATCCTGGTGCTGGGAGTTCCCGGATAAGCGGCAGCAAAGCTGACGCCGGCATCGTAGGCCCCTCGGGCGGCGGCCTCGTTGCCCGACATCAGAAAGGCGGAGTTCGAGCGAATCATGACCTCACTTCATCGGCGTCATTTGGATAACATTTTCTTGAGTGAGCGTTCCTCATGCAAGCGATAATCGGTCACGCCTTGGCGTTCCGTACGGAGACGGCAATGACCTGTCCCCGACTCTGGTTCATGGGCTATGTGGGGCTCAGCGTCCTACTGGGACCCCATTGGAATTGGTAAGCGGAGCAAAACCCGGGGCGGGGCGTGCGTTAGGCTGGCTGGCCGCGGCAGCCGATGGGGTCCACCTCAGGGCGATTGTTGACGATCTTCCGATAGCGCGCGCATAAGATGCGACGACGTCCCGAGTGCCCGGCGACAGAAGGCATGCCTCCCTTCCCCCAGTCTCACGTATGATAATGAAGAGCGTTTTTCGCTTGGCGGCGCGGTGCATGAGCCTTGCCGCGGGGTCACCCAATCGGAACTGATCGGACTTGCTCCAAGCGACACGCGCCGTCTCGGCCCGGGCACCCCGCGTCGCCTGCTTCATGACTGCATCACGCTCGAAAAGCCGCGCTGCGCCTGTCTTGCCGGCTGTCATCTGATCGAAGAATGTCCGGCCCTCAGTGGTCAGTGCGACATGGCGCGGCTTGCCGCTTTTGCTGCGCCCGATGGTCACAGTTCCCGGCTGCGGATCGAAGTCGCCGGACTTCATCGCGGCCAGTTCGCCATACCGGCAACCTGTCAACAGCGCGTCGGTCACCAGTGCGCGGAAGTCGAGGGGACAGGCGTTCACCAGCCGCGTTATTTCGTCATCAAGCAGATAGCGCACCTTGACCTTGTCGGCCTCACGGAACGCCTTTGCGGCTGTCCAGCTGACGCCTGGACAGCCGCAAAGGGGCAGGATCACGGAACGGTCCGATGGCAAGCATCTGGCCCGCGGTTCTCCATCATGGCGATCCTTGCCATGCCGGCTTGCTTACGCGTAGCCTGAAAGTGAAACATCCCACGGAAGGTCGGGGCATGGACGCTGCCATTGCAAAGGCGAAGCCGAGCCTCACCCACCTGATCGTTGCCACTTCCGTGGGCAATGCCCTTGAATGGTACGACATCGTCATCTACGGTTACTTCGCGCTCGCGATCTCCAAGGTTTTCTTCCCTTCCGGCGACCCCACGACGGGATTGATGCTGGCGCTTGGAACCTTCGCCATTTCCTATCTCGCGCGCCCGCTGGGGGCGATCGTGCTGGGGGACTATGCCGACCGGGTTAGCCGCAAGCGGTCCATGCTGATTTCCATCCTGCTCATGGTCCTGGCTACGGCGATGATCGTGGCCATGCCGGGCTATGCCGCCATCGGCGTTGCCGCCCCCGTCGGCGTCCTGGTCGCGCGTCTGGTCCAGGGTTTCTCGGCGGGCGGCGAGTTCGGTAGTTCGACTGCCTTTCTCGTCGAGCATGCGCCCGAGCGCCGGGGCTTCCTGGCGAGCTGGCAGTTTGCCAGCCAGGGGTTAAGTGCCGTGCTGGCTTCGTTGATGGGGGTGACGATCAGCGTGTGGATGCCGACGAGCACGCTGGTGGCCTGGGGCTGGCGCCTGCCCTTCGCCGTGGGCCTGCTGGTCGGTCCGGTCGGGCTGTGGATTCTCTACAGCCTCCATGAACCGCCCCGGCGGCCGGCCGAGCGAGTCCATTCGCCGCTCGCCGTCGTGCTCGGCAGCCAGAAGATGCGGGTGCTGGTGGCGATCGGTGCGCTGATCGCTTCCACCTCGGTCAACTATCTGTTGGTCTACATACCCACCTACGCCGTGACGCAGCTGGGACTGACCTCGACGGTCGGCTTCATCAGCACGCTGTCCGGCAGCATATTGCTGTCCGTGGTGACGCCCTGCGCCGGAGCATTTTCCGACCGGGTGTCACGGACCAAGCTGATGCTTGTTGCCGCCTGTGTCATGCTGGTGTCGTTCTATCCATGTTTTGCGTTGTTGGTGGCACATCCCGCCGCGGTGACGCTGATTGGCGTCGTGCTGTGGCTCGCGTTCGTGAAATCCATCTATTACGGGGCCCTGCCGGCGTTGATGGCGGAGCTGTTCCCCACCGGAACCCGTGCCACCGGCATGGCGCTGGCCTACAACATCGGGGTTCCCCTGTTCGGTGGGTTCGGTCCGTTTGTGATGGTCTGGCTGACCAATGTCACCGGCAGCAAGCTGGCGCCCAGTTACTATCTCATGGCCGTCAGTCTGTTGAGTATCGCCGCCCTCATCGCCGCCCGCCGTCATTACCGTCTGCGCTGAGACCCTCGGCGGCCGCCGCCCAGCCAGCACACTGATCGTCGGTGGCCTCGCCAATCCGGCTTGGAAGGTCGAAATCGAGGTGATCGCCTGCGCTTGCCGGCGTCGGCTGTGCATCGGCGCGCGACCGGGCCCCCTCATCCGATGCGGTGCAAGGTCTTGACGTATTTGTCTTGATTTCGTTCGAGGTGGAGTCCAGATCGGTGCCAATAGGAACCCCGGCTAAACGCACATTTCCCCCACAACTTCAACGTGGGTGAGGTCCTGATTGCGCTCTGACGCACATTAAGCGCATCAAGGAAGGCTGATGGCCAGGAGCGCCAAGACCTGGAGGAGGGGTAAATGAACTCGTGGCTTCATGACAAAATCGCGATCGTCACGGGCGGCGGCCGTGGGCTTGGGCGCTCGATTGTCCGCGGACTAGCGCAGGCGGGCGCACAAGTCGTCGTCACCGCGGCCCGTGAGAGCGAAGAAATCGAGCGCGTAGCATTAGAAGCGCCGAACGGTGCGGTTGTGCCGTTCCTGGCGGATGTAACCAAGGAGGAGGATTGCGCTCGCGTTGTCCGGGAGACTTTGAAGCGCTTTGGCAAGCTCGACGTGCTGATCAATAATGCCGGACGCGGCATGAAGTATGTCAATGAAAGCTTCCTAACCCAGCCGACGCGGTTCTGGGAAACCGATCCTGAAACCTGGCGCATGGTGATCGACACCAACGTCAATGGCCCGTTTCTGATGGCGCGGGCAACCGCGCCGCACATGCTGAAGTCTGGATGGGGCCGCATCATCAACATGTCGATGTCTTACGCGACCATGCGGAGAAGAGGCTTTTCTCCGTACGGCCCGTCGAAAGCGGCGTTGGAATCCGAAACTCAAATCTGGGCGCAGGAGCTGGACGGCACTGGTGTCACCGTCAATGCCGTCTTGCCCGGCGGAGCGACGCTCACCGGCATGATCCCTGAGTCCTTTCCCGAGGCGGAGCGCCACCGCCTNNNNCGCCAGGGACGCCGGCGTCTATGAGGCTGGGTCATAAATGCGAGTCGCCGAGCCGCGATCCGTCCTTTCATGGATCCGGAACGCGCCCTGCGTCGCGAAACCCAACGTTGGTAAGGCAGGCCGTGAGTCTTCGTCAGGCGGATAAATCAGGCCGACCTTGAAAATAGCGTGCGAGACCGATGGTGTCAGTTCACAAGTGGCAGTTCAAGACGAAGTTTCGCGCCAATATTTATGGTTGGCGCGGGTCGAGCCTTGCCATCGGCCGGCTCAAGGAAGCCGCCGCCGAGATCAGATCCGTGGCGAAATCCGATCCTGTCGCGGCAGGAGACGGCGCTGTGTCGCTGATGGAGCGCATTTGGCCAGCGTTCCAGGGCATTGACACCTCATCAGGCGCCCTTGGCGCCGCGGTCTTTCGCTCACTCACCGAGCTAATCCCGATCCTGGCCCGCGCTCCGGCGGACCACACAACCAGAAGCAAGTGGCTCGAAAGATTGTTCGAGGCGGTGCAAAACGACGGCGTCGAATATCTGGCGCCACTCGAAGATCGCTGGGGCGAGATCGCCCAATACCCAGACCTGATCGGCGAATATTCAAACCGAATGATCGACATGGTGCGGCGCGCCTGGGCCGACCACCAAACCTTCCAGCATGTAATTGGAACATCCATCTGCTTGTCGTGTTTGCTGGAAGGCGGCCGTTACAACGAGCTTCAAGAACTGCTGGCAACGCGACGAGTGAAGTTTTGGCCTTGGCAAAGGTTCGGCGCCGAAGCTCTGGTTCGCCAGGGCTTGTGGGAAGCCGCGATCGCGTACGCCGAAGCCTCCCGCAGCGGCACGAATCTCGGCTTCTCCGAAATGTCCATCGACCGGTTTTGTGAGAAGCTATTGATCGACCACGGTCGCTCGGACGAGGCCTATCGACGTTATGGCCTGCGTGCGGCCAGCGGCACGACGAACTTATCGGTCTACCGCTCTCTGGTCCGCACATATCCGGACCGAGACCACCGCCGGATGCTNNGACATCGCTGTCGAGTGTGCCGCCGCGCACGGCGCAGACCCTTCGACGCTGGTGCGAGCAGCCCGGGATTTCTGCGGCAAGGAGCCGAAATTCGCCGCCACCGTCGCGCTGCTTGCTCTCTCGAGCCTGCTCGCTGGCGGGGGCTATGACCCGAGCGTGTCGGAAGTCCACGACGCCGTTAAACATCTTCTCGCGGCTTCACGCCAGATTGGATCGATCGAATGGGCCTTGCGAGAACTCGGCAAGCTGGCGGAGCGACAATGCGCGCCAGGCCGGGAACCGTTTCAGCATGCCATCCAGCCCGCGCTCTCGCGCTGGCATCCTGGTGAGCCCAGCGTTTAGTCAGCAACCGTGGGCGACGCGGCTTCAGCCTGACCGATCTCTGCTCGGTCATACTGGATTAAACGCTTTACGGCCTCGGCGTCGCTGCGCCGAACCGGCTCGGCGCCACGGTTTTCGCCGGGCAGGGCAGCAAAAACCCTCAAATCGGGCGCGTCCAAGGCCATCCAGACAGCCAAAATCCAGGGAAATGCTCGCTCTCAGCAGCTTTTTCCGCAGCCTGCTAAACCGCCGACGCCGGGACTTCAACATCGAGCCACTTAGCATAAGCGCCCACGTCGATCATTGGAACGGTGGCCTTCTCCTGGAGCCGCGCGATCAGTTCGAACAGAAATGCCGTCGCGGCCCTGCCCATCGGGGCGGTTGTGACGCAACCGATCCCGTCACACTTGAAGAGACCGTGAGCGGCGATGCAGCCCAGATCGAGCCGGCCCTCCTCCGAGCCGGCCGCCAGCGCCGACTTTAAGGAGTCCCCGAGCCCGGGGTTCCAGTCGCTTTCGAAGGTCAGGAGTCCGCCAATGATGTGCTGTAAGGGCTTGGCCTGATAGACGCCCCCGGCATGGGGGATTGGAAGGCTCGTCCGGTGTAACTTCCGGACGCTTTGTACCTTCCTCTGCGCATAAGCGACCTGCTCCGCATTGATCGCCTGCTTGGCTTCGAAGACCGCGTACACACTCTCGGCTGGCACGACGGTTTCGCCCTGATAGTGGAAGATGAAAGGCGAGTACTGCCTGTCAAACACCACCACATCGATCTGATCGCTGAACGCACCGGTGCTGTCGACGACATGGGCAGATGCGGCTTGGTACCGCATGGGCAGGTACTTCTGGAGCAACTCGAGCCAGACGGCTTCGCTGGCGTCACTCTTCGTTCCAGGGTGACTGAAGACGGTGCGTACCGGCGCCAAGCGCTGCTGGATATCGTCGTGAAGGCCGGAAAGCAGGGCCTGAAGAGACCAGTTCCTCACTGTTTACCTCCCTAGTACATCGATTCCGTGAAACCGACCCGTTGTGGGGGATTCCCGGAGTATTGCTATATATGGTAGCCTGACCGGGTCGAATCAGCACGGTTGGGCACGATGGCAGCTCCTCGGCGGGTAATCGAGATTTCGA
>PLTJ01000294.1 GCA_003164455.1 Acetobacteraceae bacterium | reverse complement strand
TCCAAGGAGGGATCATGAAGCTCGTTACCACGGCGCTGGCCATCACCCTGGCCGGCTTTTCCTATGCGGCGCAGGCCCAGGAGATCACCGGCGCGGGGTCCACTTTCGCCGCGCCGATCTACGGCAAGTGGGCAGAGGCTGCGCAGGGCGTGCTCGGCGTGAAGCTCAACTACCAGGCCATCGGCTCGGGCGCCGGCATCAACCAGATCAACAACCGCACCGTCGATTTCGGGGCGTCCGACATGCCGGTGGCGGGAGATCAGCTCGCCGAGCACAAGCTGGTGCAGTTCCCGACGGTAATCGGCGGCGTCGTGATGGCGGTGAACGTACCGGGCATTCAGACCGATCAGCTGAAACTGACGGGCGAACTGCTGGCCGACATCTATCTTGGCACGATCACAAAGTGGAATGATCCCAGGATCGCCGCGCTGAACCAGGGGCTGACGCTGCCGAACCTGGCGATTGCGCCGGTGCACCGGGCCGACGGCTCGGGCACGACGTTCGTCTTCACCGACTACCTGTCGATCGTCAATCCCGAGTGGAAGGCCAAGGTCGGCTCCTCGACCAGCGTGAACTGGCCGGTGGGCTCCGGGGCCAAGGGCAGCGACGGGGTCGCGGGCACGGTGAAGCAGGTGCGCGGCGGCATCGGGTATGTCGAGAGCGCCTATGCCACGCAGAACAAGCTGACAATGACACTGCAGAGCAACAAGGCGGGCAGCTTCGTGGCGGCGTCGATGAAGTCCTACGTGGCGGCGGCGGCCAGTGCGGACTGGTCGAAGGTGCAGAACTTCGCCATCGACCTGAACGACCAGCCGGGCGCGGAGAGCTGGCCGATCGAGTCGGCGACCTTCGTGCTGCTGCCGACCAATCCGAAGGATCCGGCGCAGAGCGGCCGGGTGACGAGCTTCTTCGACTGGGCCTTCAACCACGGCGGCGACATCGCCACCCAGTTGCTCTACGTGCCGCTGCCCACGACCGTGCAGGACGCCATCCGCGCGGCGTGGAAGGCGCAGCTTCCCGCCGCGAAGATGTGACCGGCGGCCTGTCGGCCATCGCGTGCGTAAGGGCGCGTTGGGTGTAAATCCGACGCGCCCGAGCCGTGCCCACCATCGACAAGGAAGTGCCGTGCAGACCGCCACAGCTTTCGCACCAGCCACCCGATCAGGGCGCCGCCACAGGAGCGTCGGCGACGTCATTTTCGCGACCGTGGCGCGCGGCCTGGGTTGCTTCGTCCTGCTGCTGCTCAGCGCCATCATCGTCTCGTTGTTTATCGGCGGCCTGCCGAGCTTCCGCGCCTTCGGNNGTCACCTCGGTGCTGGCGCTGGTGATCGCCGTGCCGCTCGCCTTCGGCATCGCCTTCACCCTGACCGAGATCGCGCCGGCATGGATGCGCCGTCCGGTCGGCACCGCCATCGAGCTGTTGGCCGCCATCCCCTCGATCATTTACGGCATGTGGGGCTTCTTCGTGATCGTGCCGATCATGTCGCAGTATGTGATGCCGACGCTCGGCGATACGTTCGCCGACGTGCCGTTCCTCGGCACGGTGTTCGGGGGCGCCCCGTTCGGCACCGGCATTCTGACCGCCGCGATGGTGCTCGCGGTCATGGTCATCCCGTTCATCGCCGCGACCATGCGCGATGTGTTCCTGACGGTTCCACCGGTATTCAAGGAATCGGCCTACGGAGTGGGCTGCACGACCTGGGAAGTGATGCGCAGTATCGTCGTCCCCTATACCCGCGTGTCGGTGATGGGAGGCATCATGCTCGGGCTGGGGCGGGCGCTGGGTGAGACGATGGCGGTGACCTTCGTGATCGGCAACGCCAACCGGATCGCCACCTCGCTGTTCGATCCGGGCAACACGATCGCCTCGATCGTGGCGCTGGAGTTTCCCGAAAGCGCGGCCGGCAGCCTGAAGCTTTCCTCGCTGCTGGCGCTGGGCTTCATCCTGTTCGTGATCTCGTTCGTCGTGCTGGCCATTTCACGGCTGCTGCTGCGCCCGAGGTCGGCATGAGCGCCGCGACGATGCCGACCCCGGCGCGCGACGCACGGACGGCAGGGCGGCTGTCGCGCCGGCGCAACATCCTCGACCGGGTGGTGAAGGTGTTGTGCATCGGCGCCACCGTCATCGGCCTGGCCTTGCTGGCCTCAATCCTGTTCACCCTGGTCTGGCGCGGCGGGAGCGGGCTGGGCTTGCACGTATTCACCAACATCACCCGGCCGCCCGGATCCCATGGCGGGTTGTTGAACGCCATCGTCGGCAGCTTGATACAGACGGTCGTCGGGACCGTGATCGGCACGCCGATCGGGCTCATGGTCGGCACCTATCTGGCCGAGTACGCCCGCACATCGGCACTGGGCAATGTGGTACGGTTCGTCTCCGACGTGCTGCTGTNNTGTCGGCGCCGTCGATCCTGATTGGGCTGTTCGTCTACACGATCCTGGTGGACCCGTTCGGCGGGTTCTCCGGCATCGCCGGCTGCGTGGCCCTGGCGATAATCGTGGTGCCCATCGTGGTGCGCACCACCGAGGACATGCTGCAGTTGATCCCGACCGAGTTGCGCGAGGCAGCCGTGGCGTTGGGGGCGCCGAAATGGCGGATGATCGTTTTCATTTGCTATCGTGCGGCGCGGGAAGGTATCGCCACCGGCGTGCTGCTTGCGGTGGCGCGGGTATCCGGCGAGACGGCGCCGTTGCTGTTCACCTCGCTCGGCAATCTGAACTGGTCGGTGAGCCTGTCCGAGCCGATGGCGAGCCTCCCGGTGACAATCTATCAGTATGCCGGCTCGGCCTTCGACGACTGGGTGGAGCTGGCCTGGGCCGGTGCGCTGCTGATTACCGGCGGTGTGTTGGCCTTGAATATTGTTGCCCGCGTCGTCCTGCGACCGCGCGCATGAGACCTGAAGCCATGAGCCAGAGCATGAACGAGACGGCACAGTCCCCGGCGATGGCCGCGATGCCGACACGGCCGGATGATGGCGTGAACGCGGCGCGTATTTCCATGCGGGGCGTCGACTTCTTTTACGGCACCAACCAGGCGCTCAAGGGCATCAACCTCGATCTGCCCGATCGCCAGGTAACCGGCATGATCGGCCCTTCGGGCTGCGGCAAGTCGACGCTGCTGCGCGTGCTGAACCGGATGTACGATCTCTACCCGGGCCAGCGGGCCGAGGGCCAGGTGATGATGGACGGGATCAACATTCTCGACGCCGGCATCGACCTCAACCAACTGCGCAGCCGGGTGGGCATGGTGTTCCAGAAACCGACGCCGTTTCCCATGACCGTTTACGAGAACATCGCTTTCGGCGTGAAGCTGCATGAACGGATGTCGAAGGCGGCAATGGACGAGCGGGTCGAGGGATCGCTGACCCGCGCCGCGTTGTGGGACGAAGTGAAGGACCGGCTCAATACCTCCGCCATGGGGCTGTCGGGCGGACAGCAACAACGGCTGTGCATCGCCCGCACCATCGCCGTGCGGCCGGATGTGATCCTGCTCGACGAGCCGACCAGCGC
>PLTJ01000040.1 GCA_003164455.1 Acetobacteraceae bacterium | reverse complement strand
GACACCGCCGAGGCGCTGCTCGCCCGCCTGCGCCGCTCCTGACCCGGCCCGGCGTTCCTCACATCACGCTTGTCTGTACCGGGGTCATTTGCGATACTTGTCTGCCGTCTTTCATATTCCAGTTTCAAGATGCCTCGTATCGTCGTGGCTTTCGGTGTGTTCCGGCTCGCCGCCTTGCTGCTCGCCGGCGGCCTTTCGGCTTGCGCCTCCAGCCGTCCGGTCACCGGCCCCAATCTCGCCGCTGCCAGCCGCCAGCCCGGCATCACCTGTGCCCCATTCGCCCGCGAACTCTCCGGCATCACCCTGTACGGCGACGCCTACACCTGGTGGACGGCGGCGGCCGGCCGCTATGGGCGTTCGGCACAACCGGAAATTGGCGCCGTGCTGGTGCTGCGCCGCAGCAGCCGGCTGCCATCGGGCCATGTCGCCGTGGTCTCGCGCGTACTGGCGTCGCGGCAGGTGCTGGTGATCCAGGCCAACTGGGTGCCCGAAGAACTCACCGAGGACCAACTGGCCGTCGACGTCTCGCCGCACAACGACTGGACCGAGGTGCGGATGTGGTGGCCGCCGACCAACACGCTGGGCGGCCATGCCTATCCCGCCTACGGCTTCATCCTGCCGCCCGCGCCGGGCACGCATGAGGCGCTGCGCCAAGCCGCGCGTCCCGCCGCCCAGTTGGCGCTGAACGTCAGCACCGGGCGGCGGATGACAGCATGGTAACGGGAAGCACGCTGGCCTTTCCCGTGGATCCGGGCTAGCACAATGGGAAACATCGCTTGCATCCGCAGTCGCGGCAGGCCATGTCGTACGGACGGGGCAGCGCCCCACCTGGAGGACGCTCATGGGTAGCTTCAGCATCTGGCATTGGATGGTCGTGCTGCTGGTCGTTCTGCTGCTGTTCGGCAGCGGCAAGGTCAGCAACTTGATGGGCGACTTCGCCAAGGGCATTAAGTCGTTCAAGAAGAACATGGCCGACGATAGCGATGCTTCGATGGAGGCATCCGCCGAGAAGCCGACCGGCTCGATCGCGCCCCCCGACAGCACCACTAGCGGCACCCAAACGCACACCACCCAGAAGGCCTGACCCGGCCAGTTGCGGGTGACGCAACACGCGAGCCGGACGGTCAGTCTGATCGATCGGCATCGTTGTGCATCCGCGGCGCTGAGATGCTTCCGCTTATAGCCGTCGTGACCAGCATCGAGGGATTGACCTCATAGACGCCAGCGCAAGGAAGGCCAGGGCAGCACCTGGTCTTCCTTGTGTGCGTTCAACGCACCAGGTTGCCGGGTTCGCGTCCCGCCAGCACCGCGTCGATGCCATCCAGCACGATATGCCCCATGGCGTCGCGCGTCTCGGTGGTGGCGCTGCCCAGATGCGGCAGCAGCACGACGTGCTCCAGCGCGCGGTAGCCCGGGTGGATCGCCGGTTCGCCGTCGTAGACGTCGAGCCCCGCGTACCCCACCTGGCCCGTGCGCAGCGCGGCGATCAAGGCCTCGTCGTCGACCAGCGTGCCGCGCGCCGCGTTCACCACCACCGCGCCACGCGGCAGCCCGGCGATGCGCTCCGCGTTCAGCCATTTGCGCGTGACCCCATTGCCCGGCGCATGCAGCGACAGCACGTCGCTGGCGGCCAGGAACGAGGCGTCGTCATCGTGCCAGATCGCGCCGCCTTCCAGCTCCGGCGGCAGGCGCGCGACGTCGCGGTAGTGCACCTGCATGCTGAAGGCCGCGGCCATGCGGGCCAGTTCGCGCCCGATCCGGCCCATGCCGAAGATGCCGAGCCGCTTGCCGCTGACCTGCGTGCCCATGAGCTGAGTCGGAGCCCAGCCCGTCCAGTGGCCGGATCGCACCAGCCGTTCGCCCTCGCCGGCCCGGCGGGCGGCGGCGAGGATAAGCAGGAAGGCCAGCTCGGCGGTGGCCACCGACAGCACGTCCGGCGTGTTCACCACCGCGATGCCGCGCGCCTGGGCGGCGGCATCGTCGACATGGTCGTGGCCGACACTGAACGTGGCGATCACCCGCACGCTCGCCGGCAATGCCTGGATCATCGCCGCGTCCAGCCGGTCGGTCGGGGTGCACAGCACGGCATCCGCGCCGTTGGCCAGGCGCAGCAGATCGGCGCCGCTATACGGTGTATCCTGTGGGTTCAAGCGGGCATCGTAATCACGGGCGGCGCGCGCCGCGATGGCGGCGGGCACGCGGCGGGTAATCAGCAGGACAGGTTTGTTCATCGCGTCAACTCCGGATCGGGTCGATAGGGGGCTCGGCGGCAACAGCCGAGGACTTGCGGCTGACGGTCAGTCGCGGCTTCACAGGCGGCATCTTTTTTGGACTTTCCCTTTATGGTGGCCCGGAGCGGGTTGCGAAAGGCGCGGCACGCGCAAAGCAGAGTGTCAGCAGGCTTGTGCGGGAAAAATGATATGTTATAACATCTCGATCCTGCCCAGAGGTTCCCATGCGCCGACGCGATCTGCTGCTCTCGCTGCCCGCCCTGCTCGCCACTCCGGCGCGCGCCAGCGCGAAACTGCCGGTCGTGGCGTCCTTCTCCATCCTCGCCGACATCACCCGCGAGGTCGCTGGCCCGGCGGCGGCGGTGCGCTCGCTGGTGCCCCCGGACGGCGATGTGCATATCTATGAGCCCCGCCCGTCCGACCTGCTGGCGATCCGGGGGGCAGCGCTGGTGGTGACCAACGGGCTCGGGCTGGAGGGCTGGCTCACGCGTCTGCTGCCGGCCTCCGCCAGCAAGGCGCTGGTGGTGGTCGCCGCCGCCGCCGTGACCCCGCGGCACATGGACGAGGGCCTCGATCCGCATGCCTGGCAGGACCCGCGCAACGGCATTCTGTATGTGCGTGCCATCGCTGACGGGTTCGCCGCCATCGCGCCGGACCAGGCGGCTGCCATCCGGGCACGCGCCAACGACTACGCGCGCCGCATCGCCGCGATGGATGCCTGGATCGCCCAACAGATGGCAACGGTGCCGCCGGAGCAGCGGCGCATCCTGACCAGCCACGACGCATTTTTCTATTTCGGCGCCCGCTATGGCATCGAATTCATCGGTGTGCAGGGAATCGACACTGAGTCCGAGCCCTCCGCGGCCGCCATCGCCGCGCTGGTGCGCCAGATCCGCGCGGAAAAAGTGAAGGCGGTGTTCGTCGAGAACATGGCCAACCCCGCCCTCGTCCGCACGGTCGCGCGCGAGAGCGGTGTGGTGCTGGGGCCGGCGGTCTATTCCGACGCGCTGTCGCCGCCGGGCGGCCCGGCCGACTCGTATTTGAAGATGTTCCGATACAACGTCACACAATTCGTGAAGGCGATGCGTGGATAGTTAATCAGCGCCGTCATTTGGTTCGCCGGCGGCGGCTCCGCCAAGCGGCTGGTCGATCGTCGGCGCTCGGTTGCCTTTGCGCCTATTGCCCAATCCCGATACGCTGAATCCTGCTGGCTCGCTGATCCTCGTTGCGCGATGGCCCGGGTGCGCGCAGAAAAACGTTATGGGATGTTGCCGGCTCGGATCGGCACGAGGGGGCGAATGGCCGAACGGACGCGTCGGGTGCTCTGGTGGGGTGGTGTGGCCGCTGCGATGGCGGTGCTGGTCGTTGCCGCCCCGGCCGCCGCGCAGAGCCCACCGGTGCCGCCGGGTTCGCCGCTTCCGGGCATCATGCCGTCCGCGCCGATCAAGGTCGGCCCGGGGCTGGCGCTGCCGCCGGCCGGGGCGCTGGTCAACACCGCGCCCGAAACCCCCGTGCGTGTGCGCTCGGTCGCGGTCGAGGGGGTCACCGTCTATTCGCCCGATGTCATCGCCGCCCTGGTTGGCGGCCTCGAGGGTGACGCGGTGCCGATGGCGCGCATCGAGGATGTCCGGCTCGGCTTGCTGCGTCGCTACCGCAACGACGGCTATCCGCTGGTGCGGGTGGACAGCCGGCTCGACCGCACCGGCGCGCT
>PLTJ01000359.1 GCA_003164455.1 Acetobacteraceae bacterium | reverse complement strand
ACCTGCGAGCCCGGGGTTCTGCCCCAGTTACGATCAAACAAAGAGCTAGAGCGGGTCAGCGCGTCCTTCAGCGCTCATCCCGCTCCAGGCTCCGGCAGGGAGCCATCGGCAGGCGTGAACGCGCCCGTCGCGGTCAGCCGCGCAGGACGGTGCGCCGGTGCAGCCGGGTGGATAGCAGCACCGCCGCCACCGTCAGGCCGGCGATCAGGCCGATCCACAGGCCCGGCGTCCGCAACCCGGCGGCGAAGGCGAAATACAGCCCGGCCGGCATGCCCACGCCCCAGTANNACCTGGATGCCGTCGGAGAACTGGAAGATGGCGGCCAGCAGCAGCAGCCCCGCGGCGGCGTCCAACACCGCCGGGTCGGTGGTGTAGAGGGCAGCGATGGCGCGCGGCAGGCTCAGCAGGAGGCTGCACGAGATGGCCTGGGTGACCAGCACCAGCGCCAGCCCCGCCGTGACGGCGCGGCGCACTCCGGCCGGGTCGGCCCGTCCGACGGCATTGCCGACCCGCACGGTGATCGCCATGCCGAGGCCGAGCGGCACCATGAAACACAGCGCCGCCACGTTCATCGCGATCTGGTGGCCCGCCACCGCCGCCGGGCCGAAGCGGGCAATCAGCAGCGCCGCCGTGCTGAACATGCCGACCTCCAGCAGCACGCTGACCGCCATCGGCACGCCCAGGCGCAGCAGCGCGGCGATGGCGGCCGGGTCGGGGGCGAGGCGCAGCCCGGCCCAGCCCAGCCCGGCGGTGGCCGGCGACAGGCGCAACCAGGCCAGGAACGCCAGGCTCTGCACCCAGCACATCGCCGCCGTCGCGATCCCGGCGCCCTCGGCACCCAGCGCCGGAAATCCGAACCGGCCATACATCAGAACCCAGCCCAGCGGCGCCAGCACCGCCAGCCCGAGCAGCGCGAATCCCATGCTGACATGCGTGCGCGACAGCCCGTCGCACAGGCCGCGACAGGCCAGGAACAGCCCGACCGCCGGGGCACCCGGGCCGACCGCACGCAGGAACCCACGCACGCCCGCATGCAGCGCCGGGTCAATCCCGGCCAGATCGGCGAGCGCCGGGCCGGCGCGGAACACCGCCATCCCCAGCACCGCCCCCAGCACCACGGCAATCCAGGCGGCCTGCACGAACAGCGCCGCCGTTTCGTCGTGCCGCCGCGCGCCGTCGAGATGGGCGACCGAGGGCGACACCGCCATCATCACCCCGACCAGCGCCATAAGGGCCAGATTCCAGATGGAATTGCCGACGGCGACGGCGCCCAGCACGTCGGCGTTGAGGTGCCCGGCCAGCATCACCGCCACCACGCCGCCCGCCATCTGCGCCAGTTGCCCCGCCACCAGCGGCAGCGCCAGGAACAGCGTGGCACCGGCCTCGCCGGCGAGGCCACGGGGGCGGAACGACAGGGCGGGCATCGGGGCCTCAGGCCAGAAAAGGCGCGCGGCGAGCTACGCCCTGGAGCAGGCACGCAACCGCGGCGGCGTGGCCCGCGCGCGAAACGCGGGCCACGCCGTCCGGGTCAGTGGATCTCGCCGGACTTCTTCAGCGTCTCGCGCATCTGCGCGGCATTGAAGCCGGGGCTGCGCGCCATGTCGAGAATGACCTTCTCGCGGCGCGAAACCAGGTCGATCGCCGCCGGCAGCGTCTTCACCACCTCGGCCGGGATGACCACCGCACCGTGATAATCGGCGTGCACGACGTCGTCGGGACCGACCAGCATGCCGAAGATGTTCACCTGGCAGTTGAACTGCACCATGTGGACGTAGGCGTGGCTCGGGCCGAGGCGGCCGCCGAGGATCTGGAAGCCCGGCGCCAGCATGTCGAGGTCGCGGTACGAACCGTTGGTGACGCAGCCCAGCACGCCGAGGCCCTTGTGCACGGTGCTCTGCACTTCGCCCCAGAAGGCGCCGTAGCCGCATGGGGTGTCGATGTCCTGGAGCACGGCGATGGTCGGCAGGTCGGTCGCCTCGACATACTCGTACCAGGACTCGCGGGACGGGATCGGGCCGCNNCGTTTCCTTCATGAATCGCTTCATGGCACTGTCGCGCCGCTGGCGCCGCGCTGCAATCACCGGAGATGCGGCGCGGCCGCATCCCACACCTGCGACCTGGGGACCGAACCATGATCATGCTGACCCTCGACGCCCTGATCTGGCTGGGGCTGCATCTCGGCCTGTCCGGCACCAACTTGCGCGGGGCCGTCATCGGGCGGATTGGGCTCACCGCCTTCCGCGCCCTGTTCGCTGCCGCCGCGCTGGCGGTGATGGTCATGTTGTGTCGGTCCTATGCCGGCGCCGGCATGGTGCTGCTGTGGATCGCGCCGGGCTGGCTGCGCGGACTGCTGGCGCTGGCGATGCTGCCCGCTTTCGTGCTGTTCGTCGCCTCCTTCCGCGCCAACCCCATGGCGGCCGGCGGCGAGCCGTTCCTGGGCCGCGAGGCACAGGGCATCCAGCGCGTCACCCGTCACCCGATGATGGTGGCCTTCGCCCTCTGGGCGGCGGTGCACATGATCGGCAACGGCGACGCTGCTTCACTGGTGTTCTTCGGCACCTTCTTCATCACCGCGGCCGCCGGCATGCCCTCGATCGACCGCAAGACCGCGGCACGCGACCCGGACGCTTGGGCGAGACTGGCGCGGAGCACGTCCATCCTGCCGTTCGCCGCCATCCTGACGGGTCGCAACCGGTTGGTTCCATCCGAGATCGGCTGGTTGGCGCCGTTGGCGGGCGTGGCGCTGTGGGCGGGCGTGCTGATTTTCCACCGCAGCTTGTTCGGCGTCTCCCCGGTGATGTTCTGATCAGCGGAACCGCGACGCTGCATACGGCGCGAGCGCGATCGTCGGCGGCTTGCCGCCGATCAGGTCGGCCGCCAGCCGCCCGGACAGCGGGCCGGCGGCGAGGCCGGTGTGGCCATGACCGAAACAATGCACCACATCGGCGCAGCCGGCCGCCGGGCCGATGCAGGGCAGGCTGTCCGGCATGCTGGGACGGTGGCCCATCCACAGGCTCACCCGATCCGCCGGCAGGTCGCGCGGCAGCGCCGGGTAGGTCTTCAGGGCGAAATCGCGCAGGATTTCCGCCCGTTTCCAGTTCGGCGCTGCCGCCAGCCCGGCGATCTCGACCTGGCCGGCGATGCGCAAGCCCTGCGGCGTCATCGTGTTCGCCATCTTGCCGTCGCTGGGCATGATGGTGTGGCGCAACGCGAAACCGGGATCGCGGATCACCGCGTGATAGCCGCGCTCGGTCTCCAGCGGCACGGTATCGCCGGCGGCGCGGGCCAGCGCCTTCGACCAGGCGCCGGCCGCGATCACCGCCCGGTCGCAGGCGATGTCGCCCGCCTCGGTGCGCACCGCGCGCAGCCGGCCCCGCGCGATCGCGAACCCGGTCGCCTTCGTGCGCACCAGCTTCGCCCCGAGCGCCTGGGCATGGGCGACCAGTGCCGCCACATAGGCGCCGGGGTCGATGCAGTGCGCGCCGTGTTCGACAAAGATCCCGAACTGGTAGCGCCGGTCGAGCGCCGGCTCGCGCTGGGCCAGCCCGTCGGCGTCCAGTTCCACCCAGGTCACGCCCTGCTCGCGCCGCAGCCGCCACGACAGCGTGGAGGCGGCGAAATCGGCGCGCGTGGGGAACACGTAGAGCAGCCCGTCGCGGCGGATCAGGCCGCCGACGCCCGCCTCCCCGGCCAGCGCGGCATGACGCTCCGGGCTGTCCGCCACCAGCGGCCCCATCGCCCGCGACAGCCGCTCCGCCCGCGCCACCGTCGCGCCGGCGCGCATGAAGCGCAGCAGCCAGGGCATGGCACGGGGGAAATAGCGCCAGCGCACGGTTAGCGGGCCGAGCGGGTCGAGCATGTACCCCGGCACCTGCTTCCACAGCCCCGGCATGGAAACCGGCACCACGGAAGCCGGGCTCAGCCAGCAACCGTTGCCGTAGCTCGCGGCCTGTTCGCCGCCCGGATCGCCGGGCTCGACGAGGGTCACACGCTGGCCGTCGCGCAGCAGTTCCAGGGCGCACGCCGCCCCGACGATGCCGGCGCCGATCACCACCACGTGCAGACCAGTCGTCACACTCATGTCAGCCCCTTTTCGCGGACGCGCGTAGCGGTCACGATAGCGGCCGCTGCGCGCTTGCACAGCCCGTTCGCCGGATGACTGGAGAAGCCAATGAACGACACCCCCCCGCTGGGCCGTTTCCCGACCACCCGCATGCGCCGCAATCGCCATGACGATTGGACGCGCCGTTTGGTGGCCGAGAACCGCCTGTCCGTGGACGACCTGATCTGGCCGATCTTCGTCATCGAGGGCCACGGCACCGTCACCGAGGTCGCCTCGATGCCCGGCGTGCAGCGCGTCACCATCGACCGCCTGGCCGCCCATGTCGCGCCGGCGGCGCGGCTGGGTATCCCGGCGCTCGCCCTGTTCCCCGCCACGCCGGCGGAAAAAAAGGACGCCGAGGGCACCGAATCGGGCAACCCGGACAACCTGATGTGCCGGGCCGCCCGCCTGCTGAAGCGCGAGTTCCCCGCCATTGGCCTGGTCGGCGACGTGGCGCTCGACCCCTACACCGACCACGGCCACGACGGCGTGATCCGCGACGGCTATGTCGCCAACGACGAATCCCTCGCCGTGCTGGCCCGGCAGGCGGTGAACCAGGCGCAGGCCGGCATCGACGTGATCGCGCCGTCCGACATGATGGACGGACGCATCGGCGCCATCCGCGCGGCACTGGACGCCGAGGGCCTGATCCATACCCGCCTGATGAGCTACGCGGCCAAATACGCATCGGCCTTCTATGGCCCGTTCCGCGATGCGGTCGGCTCGGGCGGGTCGCTGAAGGGCGACAAGAAAACCTACCAGATGGACCCGGCCAACAGCGACGAAGCCCTGCGCGAAGTGGCGCTGGATATTGCCGAGGGCGCCGACATGGTGATGGTGAAGCCGGGCATGCCCTATCTCGACATCGTGCGCCGGGTGCACGACCGGTTCGGTGTGCCGACCTTCGCCTACCAGGTGTCGGGCGAATACGCGATGATCATGGCGGCGGTGGGCAACGGCTGGCTGGACCACGACCGCGCCATGATTGAAAGCCTGATCGGCTTCAAACGCGCGGGCTGCGCGGGCGTGCTGACGTATTTCGCGCCAGCGGCGGCGGCGCTGCTGCGGGGGTGAAGGAAGGCCAGGAGTTTGGACAAAGGTGGCCGGGTTTGTCGAGCGCACCGGCCACCTCTCCGCTCCACATTGCCCTGCTGTGCTTAACTGGTAATGGTGGTAGGCTGTCTTTCGATTCCGAAAGTGGTGAACATCTATGCAGGAACGTCACCCACAAATCATGCAACTGCTACGTGAGCGTGGCTATTGCACCGTCGATGAAATGGCG
The DNA here is from genome assembly GCA_003164455.1 of Acetobacteraceae bacterium. Taxonomy (GTDB): domain Bacteria; phylum Pseudomonadota; class Alphaproteobacteria; order Acetobacterales; family Acetobacteraceae; genus Rhodovastum. The sequence goes on along the minus strand of PLTJ01000359.1, from coordinate 6,474 downwards.
TCCTTTCTGTCGGTTACGCCACAGACCATCCGGCATGACTTCAACACCCTCGCCAAGAATGGCATGTTGCGCCGTCACCATGGCGGGGTCAGCTTGGTGTCTTCCACTGTCAATGCCGAGTATGCCGCGCGCCGGCTCGACCTGCGTCAGGAAAAGCAACGCCTGGCGCGTGCGGTGGTGGGTGAGGTGCCGAAACGTGCCTCGGTGTTCCTCGCTGCGGGCACCACCATGGAGGCGGTGGCGGCGGAACTGGCGCTGCGCGGCGACTTGAAAGTGATAACCAATAGCACCTCCGCTACAAGGGTGCTGAATCGGACCGGCGGGCCGGAGATCTATCTTGCCGGCGGAGTGGTCCGGAACGAGGGTGGCACAGTCGGAATGGGGACGGTGCGTACCATAGAGGAATTTCGCTGCGACCTGGCGTTGATGAGCTGCGGCGGTATCGAGGCGGACGGTACGTTACTCGACTACAACCACTCCGTGGTAATGGTGATGCGAGCAATGATCGAGCAGTCGCGGGGGTTCATTCTGACGGTCGATCACGCCAAATTCCTGCGTCCGGCGACGGTGCGCCTGGGGCATCTACGCGAGGTGAGCGTGCTGGTGACAGATGAGGCACTCCCGCCATTGTTTGCCGCGCAGGTCGCAGCCACCGGCACGCGGGTCGTTGTCGCGGACTAACGGGTTCTTCGTTTTCGAAGTTAACCTTGACAGCCCCCGCGCGCGGTGCTTCGTTATCGAAGCGTCCGAAAAATACGCAACAAGCAACGGGTGGCTGCCACGCCAGGCGCCTGGCTGGAGGTGATGCACCACCCAAGGAGGAGTGCCATGCGTCCAATCAGTCGTCGTGCCGTGCTCGCCGCACCCGTTGGTCTGCTCGCGGCCGGCCGCGTCGCGCACGCGCAGACAGTAAAGCCCCGCCTGACCGTTATCACCCAGTGGAGCAACGGCAGCGAGGGAGCGTCCATCACCGCGCTGGGCAAGAAATTCGAGGAACGCGGCGGCATCTGGCAGCACAGCCCGGTGCCGGGCTTCACCACCGACATGATGAACAAGCTGCGCGCCCAGATCCTCGCCGGGGATCCGCCGGCGTGCTCGCAGCTCAAGGGCCCCGAAATCGCCGTGTGGTCGAAGATCGCGCCGACCGTCAACCTCGATGGGCCGGTCGCTGCTGCCGGCTACGAGAAGGTGATGTCGGCCGACCTGGCGAAGCTACACAAGCCGGGCGGACATTGGGCGGCTCTGCCGATCCAGGTCTACCGCACCAACACGTTGTTCATGTCGACCCGCGCGATGGACAAGGCCAAGATCACGAAGCCGCCGACCACCTGGGCCGAGTTCAACGAGACGGCCGACAAGATGAAGGCGGCCGGGATTGCCAGCCCGCTGTGCAATGGCGGCATCCGTTGGGATGACGGCATGAAGTTCGAGATCTGCCTGGCCGGCATCAGCCCAACCGCTTACCGCGGTGCCATCATGGAACTGAACCCCAAGGTGCTCGGCGGTCCCGAAGTGCACCAGGCATTCGTGCAGTTGCGCAAGTTGGCGGATTATATGGACCCGAACGTGGCCGCGCAGCATTGGAGCACATTCCTGCCGCGCTTCGTGTCGGGCGACATGGGCATGTTGCTGATGGGCGGCTGGGTGCAGGGCGTGCTGCTCAACTCCTCCGGCTTCAAGCAGGGCGATTTCATCATCGCTCCCGGCCCGACCGACAACGGCAAGCCGGTGTTCGTCATCAACTCCGATGCCTTCATTTTCTGGCAGCGCAAGGAGCCAGACCTGACGGCCGGCCAGGCGCTGTTCGCGCCGCTGGTCATGGATCCGGCGATCCAGACCATGTTCTCGCAGATCACCGGCTCCATCCCGGTGCGAACCGACGTTGACCTGTCCGGTCCGGGCTGGTCGGACGGACAGCGTGAGGCATCCAAGACTCTGCGCGAGGCCGTTGCGGTGAACCAGACCCTGCTGAGCCTTGGGCACAACATGGCGCAGCCCAACGACATGACGGCTGCGATGCTCGACGCCCTGACCGAGTATGTGCACAACCGTGCCGTCACGCCCGAGCAGGGTATGAAGCGACTGAACGAAGCGATCGAAAGCGCCAGCTGAGCTGTAGTAAAGTGGCGATAGTACGACGTCGTGCGTCTCCGGCCGCGCAAGATCGCGCGGCCGGGAGCGTGGGGATGACCAGCCAGCCCGGGCGCGCGGCATTGCGCCGCGTGCCCGAGTTGCTCGTCATCTGGGTGCCACTGCTGCTCAGCGCCGGGCACGTGGTGGTGTTTACGTTGTGGACGACCTGGATTTCGTTCACGCCTTCCACCCTGTTGCCCGAATATGGCTGGGTGGGTTTCCGCAACTACCAGGCGATCCTGGCGACCCAGAATTGGAAGATCGCGTTTAACAACCTGCTGATTTATGGCTCCGGGTTCGTGTTGCTGAGCATGGCCCTGGGCATGCTGCTGGCGGTGCTTCTTGACCAGCGCATCCGGGGCGAGAACGTGCTGCGTACCATTTTCCTTTATCCCCTGGCGGTGTCTTTCGTGGTCACCGGCACGGTGTGGAGCTGGCTGCTGAACCCCGGGCTCGGGCTGGAAAAGCTGGTCCACGACATGGGCTGGAGCAGCTTTCGGTTCGACTGGGTGGTTGACCGCAACATGGCGATCTGGACCATTGTCCTCGCCGGAGCGTGGCAGGCCTCGGGCTTTGCCATGGCGCTGTTCCTGGCCGGGCTGAGATCGGTTGAACCCGATCTGGTCAAGGCCGCGCAGATAGACGGGGCGGGACCGTGGCGGACGTATCTGCGCGTCCTGCTGCCCACGCTGTGGCCGATCATGATCGCCGTGGTGGTGATCCTGCTGCAGTTCGCGATCAAGACCTTCGATCTCGTGCGCGCGCTGACCGGCGGCGGACCGGGCATCTCCACCATGCTGCCGTCGCTTGTGGTGTATGACTACATGTTCCAGCGCGGCCTGCTCGGCCGCGGCTCAGCGGCGGCGGTGCTGATGTTGTTGACGCTGGTGGCGGTACTGACGCCATACGCGGTGTGGAAGCGCTGGCAGCGCAGGCAGGCCGCCCGTGCATAACACCGGCCTGACCTGGCGACGCTGCCTTGTCTATCTGGTGCTGGTGGTGCTGGCGGTGGTCTTCATGGTGCCGCTGGCGGTGGTGGTGCTGAACTCCATGCGCACCGTCGCGGATATCAGCCAGACCTCGATGATCGGCTGGCCGCGCGAGTGGGTGCCGGGGAATTTCGCCGTCGCCTGGAGCCATTACTGCATCGCGCAGACCTGCGAGGGCATCCGGCCCTACATGTGGAACTCGATGGCGATCACCCTGCCCGCCACGATCCTTTCCACGTTGCTCGGGGCAGTGGCCGGTTACGCCATTTCGCTGTGGCGGTTCCGCGGCGACACGTTGATCTTCGGCCTGGTGACGCTGGGCGTGTTCCTGCCGGAGCAGATGAAGCTGATCCCCTGGGTGCTGGTGCTGCACGAGCTCGGGCTGATCAACACCCTGACCGGGCTGGTGGTGATNNGGACCTGATCAAGGCGGCGCGCATCGACGGCGCGGGGTTCTTCCGCACCTTCTGGCGCATCGTGCTGCCGTTGTCGCCGCCGATCCTGATCGTGACGGTGATCTGGCAGTTCACCGGCATCTGGAATGAGTTTTTGTACGGCGTGACCTTCGTCACCGGCACGCAGCAACCGGTCACGGCGGCGCTGATTTCCCTCAGCGCCACCGTGGCGGAAGTTCCGCAATACGGCGTCCAGAGCGCGGCGGTGCTGATCGCGGCGGCCCCGACGTTGTTGATCTATCTGTTCGGCGGCCGCTGGTTCGTGCGCGGCCTCACCGCCGGCGCCGTGAAGTAGGAGGCGAGATGGCAGCGCTCAACGTTCGGGGAGTCACCAAGCGGTTCGGCTTGCTTGATGTGCTGAAGGGTATCGACCTGGAAATCGACAGCGGCGAGTTCACCGTGCTTGTCGGCCCGTCGGGCTGCGGCAAGTCGACGCTGCTGAACATTATCGCCGGGCTGGAGACGCCGAGTTCCGGGACCATCGAGATCGGCGGCCGGGTGGTGAACGCGGTGGCGCCGAAGGACCGTGACATCGCCATGGTGTTCCAGTCCTACGCGCTCTATCCCTCGATGACGGTGCGTCAGAACATCACCTTCGGCATGGAGTGCCGGCGGGTGCCGAAACGCGAGCGGGAAGAGGCGCTCGGCCGGGTGGCCAGACTGCTGCAGATAGAGCCGCTGCTGAACCGCCGTCCGTCGCAGCTGTCGGGCGGCCAGCGCCAGCGGGTGGCAATGGGACGCGCGCTGGTGCGCGACCCGCTGCTGTTCCTGTTCGACGAGCCGCTATCCAATCTCGACGCCAAGTTGCGCGTCGAGATGCGCATGGAGATCAAACAGCTTCACCAGCGCATCCGCTCGACCATCGTTTATGTCACGCACGACCAGATCGAGGCGATGACCATGGCGAGCCGCATTGCGGTGATCAACCAGGGCGAGTTGCAGCAGTTCGCCGAGCCGGATACGATCTACAATCGTCCGGCCAACCTGTTCGTTGCCCGCTTCATGGGCGCGCCGCCGATGAACACGGTGGCGGCGCGGTTGCGCACGGCCGATGGCGCGCTTTATGCCGTGCTCGGCGAGGACCGGCCCGACGCGGTGCGGCTGGCGCTGCCGAATCCGCCGGCCGCTGCCCGCGAGGGCGACGAAGTCGTGCTCGGCATCCGTCCGGAATGCATCGCCGAGGAGCAGCGTCGTTTCGGCAATGATCCGCGGGGGTCGGTGATGGTCGAGGCGCCGGTGGAGATGATCGAACCGACCGGGGCGGAAACGGTCGTGGTGCTGCGGCTCGGCGGCGAGCTGGTGTTCGGGCGCCTGTCGCCGGATGTGAAGCCCACGGTCGGGCAATCGTCGCGGTTTGCGCTGGATACCCGCAAGATCTGCCTGTTCGAACCGGAAAATGGAATGCTGATTCAATGACCTACTTTAGCGACATTGCTGGGCGCACCGTCATCATCACCGGTGGCACCACCGGCATCGGCGAGGACGTCGTGCGGGGCTTCGCTGCCAACGACGCCCGCGTGGCCTTCATCGGCCGCCAGCAGGAGGCGGGCGACGCCCTGGCGGCGGAACTGGCGCCGAAGGCGCTGTTCGTGCGCTGCGACCTGCTCGACCTGACCGCGCTGCGCGCCGCCTTCGAGACGATAAAGGCGAAGCTTGGGCCCGCCGCGGTGCTGGTCAACAATGCCGCCAACGACCAGCGCTGTCCGTTCGAGGACGTGACGGAGGAAGAGTTCGAGCGGATGATGGCGGTGAACTTCCGCCACGTCTTCTTCGCCTGCCAGATCGTGCTGCCGCAGATGCGCGCGCTTGGTGGCGGCTCGATCATCAACATGAGTTCGGGTGCCTGGGTAGGCGGCGTGCCCGATCTGGAAACCTACAGCGCCGCCAAGGCCGCTATCGTGGGGCTGACCAATTCGCTGGCGCGCAGTGTGGGCCGCGACCATATCCGGGTGAACGCGCTGGTGCCCGGCATGATCTTCACCGAGCGCCAACGTCGCCTGTGGTTCCAGGACGAGAGCCAGGTAGCAGCCGGGGTTGCCCGGCAATGCTTGCAGGAAGAGGTCACCGGGGCAGATGTTGCCCAGGCCGCGCTGTTCCTCGCTTCCGATTCGTCGCGCATGATCACCAAGCAATTCCTGATGGTGAATGGCGGGCTGCGCTGAACCAAGGCGACCCGGATCGCGCGACGGCGGCCCGCTGGGGTGCAATCGCCCTGGGTCGCGCTGAAAATCTGAAAGAAGTCATCGAGGAGTATGTTTGATGGTTACGACCAAGGTCACCACCGGCGAGGCGAAGTCCGGGACTGCCGATCGCTATTTCGACGTCGATCCGAAGGCCACGCCGGATCCGATCAGCGCCCGGGTGCCTAAGGTCTTGAACTACGGCGCCGGCGGCGCCTGGAAGGCGTCGAAGGGGCGGACGATGCCCTGCTACGATCCGTCGACCGGCGCCGTGATCGCCTACGCCCCGCAATGTACCCCCGATGAGGTCGAGGAGGCGATCGCCGCCGCGGCTGCCGCCTACCCGGCCTGGCGCAACACGCCGGCGGTGAAGCGCATCCAGGTGCTGTTCAAGCTGAAGACGCTGCTTGATGAGCATCTCGACGAACTGACGCATCTGTGCGCCGAGGAGAACGGCAAGAAGTGGGACGAGGCGCAGGGCGACGTTCTCAAGGTCATCGAGGTGGTCGAGTTCGCCTGCGGCGCGCCGCACATGATGAAGGGCGACAGCCTCTTCAACGTCTCCACCGGCTACGACACGGTGCGCTACAACGAGCCGCTTGGCGTCTTCGCCGGCATCGCACCGTGGAACTTCCCGGCGATGATCCCGCAGGGCTGGATGGCGCCGATCTGCATCGTCACCGGCAACACGCTGGTGCTGAAGGCGGCGAGCTTCGC